>CANMHZ010000099.1 GCA_947497635.1 Helicobacteraceae bacterium
GATGTGGTTGCACGGGCTGTTGGGCAACTGGGGATGGTCTATTGTTGCTCTTACTGCCCTTATTCGTATATTCCTTTACCCTTTGACTCAAAAAGGGATGGTCTCGATGCAAAAAATCAAAGAGATTGCTCCTCGTATCAAAGAAGTGCAGGAAAAATATAAGGGTGACCCACAGCGTATGAATGCAGCGGTGATGGAGATGTACAAAAAGCACGGTGCGAATCCCCTTGGTGGATGTTTGCCGTTGTTGCTCCAAATTCCTGTATTTTTTGCTATTTATCGTGTATTACTGAATGCTGTCGAGCTTCAAGGGGTTCCATGGATATTATGGGTAACCGATTTGTCCCGTATGGATCCGTATTACATTTTGCCAATCTTGATGGGCGCTACGATGTTTTTACAACAACGTATTACTCCGAGTAATTTTACTGATCCCTTGCAAGAGAAGATTTTTAAATATTTACCACTTGTCTTTACGTTCTTTTTCTTCACGTTCCCAGCAGGACTCGTATTGTATTGGTTTGTGAATAATCTTTTCTCAATTGCTCAACAGTATTTGGTTAACAAACAATTTGAAGCGGCTCGTATTACTCGTCACGAAGCGCACCTTGCGGAGAAACATCATGAAAAAAATTGAAGCCCCATCGTTAGAAGCTGCGTACGCTGAAGCGGCACGTGAATTTGGATGTTCGGTAACACAGCTTCAAGTTGAAATTATCCAGTTCCCTTCCAAGGGGATTATGGGTCTTTTTAAGAAGCCAGCAATCATTGTTGCGAATCTACCTATAGCTAAGGCTCCTGTAGCGGACGTTTCTTCCCCTGTGGTTGAAGCTCCAATAGTGAAAGAGACTGTCGCTGAAGAAATTCCTGTTGTTAAGGATTTGATTCCTAGCCCAGTTGTTGAAGAAGTAGTGGTTCCTGTTGTCGTTGCTGTAGCGGAGCCTGTTGCTGTGATGGTGCATGTTCAAGAAGATGAAGTCGATGATATGAAAAATGAAGAACTTTTCGCACTTCCTGAGGAAGAGGATGAAGAGGAACTTTATGATGATTACGCGATGGAAGTTGCGTACGATGAGATGCCAATCGAAGAGTGTGCTGTTGACGTAAAGGCCAAAATTAATCAACTGTTCAAATCAACGTGTTTTGATCTCAATGAAATTGATGTACGTGTCTACGATGATCATACCTTACTCGTTGAGTTGGGTGGTGCGGATTCGGCGTTGATGATTGGAAAAGAAGGATACCGTTATAAAGCGCTTTCCTATATGCTCTTTAACTGGATCAATGCTACCTACGGATTGCAATTGCGCCTTGAAATCGCAGAATTTTTGAAAAATCAAGAAGAGTCAATTAGTCGTTATTTGGTAGGTGTGTATGAAACAGTGGATAAAGAGGGACGTGCTCAAACGAAACCACTTGATGGTGTTTTGGTTCAAATTGCCTTAACACAACTTCGTAGTCGTTATCCTGACCGTTATGTTGCTATTCGCTCAACGCGTGATGGTGGTAAATTTATTATTATTAACAGTTACCACGAGTATTGATTCTTTATGACCTCTACTATCGCAGCCATCGCTACGGCGCATGGCATTGGTTCCGTCTCCATTGTTCGTCTAAGTGGAGGGAATGCACTCTCTATAGCACTTAAACTTTCTCGAAGAAAAGAATTAATACCCCGTTATGCTACTTTAACTCCTCTCTATACCCATGATAAAACTCTTATAGATGAAGCAATTGTTATTTATTTTCAGAATCCTAAAAGTTTTACGGGTGAAGATGTCATTGAATTTCAGTGTCATGGGGGGATGATTGTTGCCCAATTGGTTTTGGGAGCCACCCTTGAACTTGGGGCACAGTTGGCACAACCGGGAGAATTTAGTAAACGGGCATTTCTGAACGGACGGATGGATTTGACCCAAGCCGAAGCGATTGCATCCCTCATTGAAGCCCGTAGTGATGATGCCGCTCGTATTTTGGCACGTCAAATGAAAGGGGAGTTGCGTAGCTATGTGGAAACAATCCGCGACTCTTTACTGGAAATTTTGGCTTATTCCGAAGTCGTTATCGATTATGCGGAAGAGGATTTGCCAGCAGATGTTGTCGATCAGATTTTTCATAAACTCGAAAAAATCAAAAAAGAACTCTCCCGTACCCTCGAATCAAGCCGTCGCCGTAGCGGGCTGATGCAAGGATATCGCGTTGCGATTATTGGTAAACCTAATGTGGGTAAAAGTTCACTTCTTAATGCACTTCTTGATTATGAACGGGCGATTGTGAGTGAGATTGCAGGGACGACTCGTGATACTATTGAGGAACAAGTGCGTATTGGAACTCATCTATTGCGTCTTGTCGATACAGCTGGTATTCGAAATGCTCACGATGAGATTGAGCGTATTGGAATCGAACGCTCTATTGCAGCCATTGAGAATGCGGATGTTGTTATTGCCCTTTTTGATTCAAGCCGAGAGATGGATGAAGAAGATCGTGTTATTATGGATTTAATGGAACGTTATCGGGAAGAGAAGCCTTTTATCTGTGTGTTAAATAAGTCCGATTTACCTATCGTATTTGAGATGAATGGGATCGAAAAATATCAACCGATAGCTTTGAGTTGTAAGTATGAAATGCAGGTTCTTATCGAATCATTAAGTGTTTTGATGGATCAGGATAATGATAGCGAAGAGATGATGCTTATATCACAACGACAGATCAGTGCAACTTCCGACACCGTGCGCGCTATTGATGAAGCGTATGAACCGTTATATGATGGTGAGTTGGAACTCTTCTCTTTTCATATCAACCAAGCTATCCGTTCCCTTTCTTCAATCAGCCGACCGTATCAACTTGATGAGATGTTTGATAAGATGTTCGGTCAATTTTGTTTGGGGAAATAATGGGTGCGATTATTGCAATAGATTTAGGATTAAAACGGATTGGTCTAGCGTTAAGTGCGGGTGCAGGGATTGTTACCCCCTTGCCAGCTGTGGAGCGTCGTAACCGAGATCAAGCTGCCAATGATGTTAAAAAAGTATTAAATGAATATGAAGCGACCGCAGTTGTCGTGGGTATACCGATGGGAAGCACGACAGAAGATGAGATGCGTCGACGAGTGGCGCATTTTATGAATCTTGTTGATTTCAAAGGGGAGATAGCCTATCAAGACGAATCGTACAGCTCCCAAGAAGCCGAAGCGCTGATGAAGGGAGAAATCCGCTATAAACGTGACGGACGGATCGACTCATTGTCGGCGAAGATTATTTTGGAGCGGTATCTCAAATCGCTTTAAAAAACTCCGCCGCTTCGTCTTCATCATCGCTTAGCGAAGCAAATTCATCATCATTGGCTATTTTATTCTTGATGATGTTAGCGCAATACTCAAACCCCAATTTTTGCGCCGCTTCCAACTCAAAGACAAATCCAAGACCGCTAAACTGATACGGCTCCTCTTGCTCGATACACAATAAAATTCCTTCACACTCTTTTTCAAATACATCGACAAGCTCACGATATTGGATATTAAACTCCGTCGCATGCCACCCAATGGTTTCGAGTTCTTTATCGGAAAATTCAGCAATTCCATCCCCTGACGTATCATCATAGAGGGAGCGAAGACGGTTAAAGCCAATGATATTTTGCCACGCTCCCGAAGCTTTTATAAGGATTCGATCATCATCTTCAACAATACGGTACTCTTTTCCCAAAATTTCAGGGATAGGGCGAGAAAGATTGGTGGAGAGCGGAGAAATGGGGGGGATTGATCCTTCATAGATGGAAATGAGATCATTGGCAAATGGCTCGTACACCACTTCACCGTTGTAACTGATAGCAAATTTCTTATGGGAATTGAGTGCATGGAGCAAATGCGAGCGCTCTACGACAATAATCTCTTTAAATAAATTAAATTTTTTCATACGAACCCTTACTTTTTGAGTGAATTGTAGCGTATGGTTTATCGAAAAGGCTAAAGAGAAAATTTAAGCGATGAGACTAAGGGGATACTTATCTTATTTTTTAGTAAATTGGGGTATAATCCGCAAAATTTTAAGCCTATAGTGCTTACTCTAAGGATATTCTCATGGCATTAAACGTCTATTACGATAACGATTGCAATATTGAACTCATCAAAGGTAAAATCGTCGCAATGATCGGTTTTGGTTCACAAGGTCACGCACACGCAGAAAACCTACGTGATAGCGGTGTAGAAGTAGTAGTCGGTCTTCGCAAAAGCGGTAGCTCATGGGCAAAAGCGGAAGCAAAAGGTTTTAAAGTTATGACGGTTGCTGAAGCATCTGCATTCGCTGATTTTGTTATGATTCTTCTTCCGGATGAAAACCAAGCAGAAATCTATGCTAATGAAATCGCTCCTAACCTCAAATCTGGTGCTACTATCGCATTTGGTCACGGTTTCAGCATCCATTACGGGCGTGTTAAACCTGCTGCCGATATCAATGTTACAATGATCGCACCAAAAGCTCCAGGGCACACTGTACGTTCTGAGTTCGTACGTGGCGGCGGGATTCCTGATCTTATCGCGGTTGGTCAAAATCCAAGCGGGTCAACAAAAGAATTGGCTCTATCTTACGCATCAGCAATCGGTGGCGGACGTACGGCTATCATCGAAACAACTTTCAAAGATGAAACAGAAACAGACCTTTTCGGAGAACAAGCAGTTCTTTGTGGTGGTGCCGTTTCTTTGGTACAAGCAGGATTTGAAACATTGACAGAAGCTGGATATGCTCCTGAATTGGCATACTTCGAATGTCTTCACGAATTGAAACTTATCGTTGACTTGATGTTTGAGGGTGGAATTGCGGATATGCGTTATTCTATCTCTAACACAGCAGAATACGGTGACTACGTAAGTGGTAAGCGTGTTATCAATGCTGAGTCAAAAGCGGCAATGAAAGAGATTTTAAAAGAGATCCAAGATGGTCGTTTTGCAAAAGACTTCATCCTTGAAGGTCAAGCTGGATACCCACGTATGAACGCTGAGCGTACCAACGCAAAAGCATCATTGATCGAGCGTACAGGCGTAAGTTTACGTGCAATGATGCCGTGGATTTCTAAAAACAAAATCGTTAACCAATCTACGAACTAAGTCTACTCTAAAAGCACCTTTCGAGGTGTTTATTCCACTATAAGTTCTCTTCAATGCACAAACCAACTTTTACATTTCAGCGTCTTTTTTCCCTTAAAAATTTAGCTCTTTTTTTGTCTTTTTTTACCCTTTTGGTAACGGTTGGACTTATTGGATATACGATTGGTTTGAATCAAACGCAAACAAAATTTGATGATGAACATCAAGAAAATCTTTTGTTGAGAGAAAAAATCAAAAAAAGCGCTACTATTGATACACAAGCTAACTTACTTCAAG
>CANMHZ010000100.1 GCA_947497635.1 Helicobacteraceae bacterium
TTAGGCATACCAAAAGCGTACAAGGCAAGACCACTTTTGATTTTATCCGCAAAATAGTATTCAATTAAGGAAAAAGGGGAAAAAATAAAATCAAGTCCAATATTACTATAGCTTTTTTCTAAATTGGCTAAATCTTCTCTTGATGCATACTGTGTCCATTGTTGGTCGCGACAAATGACTTTAATCCCTACCGACTTTTCATTCGATTTTATACACCCGTCGTAGGCACCTTGATTGGGATATTGATTTAAAATACTAGTATAGAAGAAAGGGGAGATATTACTCTTCTCTTTGATGAAATTATTCATAGCAATCGAAGAGCTATCCCCTTCGAAATGGTGTCGAATCAAATCAATAGTTTTTTTATTTTTGATCGTTAGAACAACTACTTCATGTCCCTCTTCCAGAGCAATAATAGCAATAAAAACTTTCTGAAATGTCCACCCTAGCATCAGATATCCTCTGAGTGTTGACATAGTGGATGTGATTTGAGATAATTATCCATCTTAAGAGCATTCCCCAACTTAGTATAAATCTGCGTCGTCGCCATACTAGCATGACCGAGCAACTCGCTCACATCTGCGATGCGTGCCCCATGGTTCAATAATTCAGTCGCATACGAATGACGAAGCTGATGGGGAGTGACTCTCAACCCAATATCTTCAAATGCCTTAACGAGAGAATATCTTAAACTATTTTCGCTTAATTTTTTACCTAAAGCCTCAAAAACATACTCTTTAGTCGGAGAAAAAACGTGAAATGCTTTGAACTGTTTATAGACTTCCGGAATCATCGGAACATCTCTCTCTTTATTCCCTTTTCCCAATACACGGCACCACTCTGGCGTAACATCCCCTACTTTGAGATTTGAGAGCTCCGAAATCCGTAGCCCCATCGAATACAACATCGTAATCACCAAACTACTCAAAGGGTCAGCGTGCTCCAATGCACTCATAATATGCTCATGCGAAATTGGTTTAGGGAGGGTTTTAGGAACTTTGATACTCTCATCTCCTCGAAGTTCAACAGTATTACCATTCTCACGAAGGTAGGAGACAAAACTACGAATAGCACTGAGCTTGGACGAAATAGTCTTAGGCTTTTGCGATGCAATACCAAGGCGCAAAGGCATAAGATTGATTTTCATCCCCCCCTCTTCTTCTACAATTTCTGCTTGATCCAACATCTGCTGAATCGAAACGTCATAATTGATAATGCTGTGGGGCGAATACCCCTTAAAACTATCGAGGTATTTTAAAAATGCCTCTTTATCATAACGTAATGATGCCACGCTCACAATGCACGTTCCATAAGCTTATCTTTGATCACTCTTCGAGCTGACTCCATATCAAGCCCTTCCAAATCAATCGGTTCAGAGGCATAAAAATCCAATATTCCAAAAGGCTTAGGGATGACAAAACGATCCCAACTGGAGAGTTGCCAATATTTCGAGGGTCGGCAATGCAATACAATCACCTTAGAATGTCGCTTTTGTGCCATTACAACAACCCCATCGCTCACTTCATAACGAGGGCCCTTAGGGCCATCAGGTGTAATACCAATATCATATCCCTGTGAGAGCGCTTTTAATCCTTGAATAAGGACTTTTGCGCCCCCTCGTGTTGTCGAACCGTGAATCGTCCCCAATTGAAAAAATCGTACAGTACGCGCAATAATTTGTCCATCGAAATGTTCACTAATAAGGAGTTTGACTTTGGGAACGGGGCGAAACTGATAATAGAAATAGGGTTGCATCAACAAATCAGCATGCCAAAAGGCAAAAATAACGGGCTCTTGCGGAATAATGGAGGGGAGATGAAACTGCTTACGATTGCTCCAATAAAGAAGGCGAATAAGAATCGCTCCTATAAAGGGGACAACCGCAAGGGCGAATGCACGTAAAAAACGTTTACGCAACAATCTCTCCGCTAGCAACGGTGCGGTGAGCCTCCGTGATCTTTACTTTAGCTATTGTTCCCAATAACTCTTCAGATCCTTTAACTTTTATCCCTAGATTATTATCACTGCGTCCTGCAACATATCCATCCGAACGTAGCTCTTCAAAGTAAACTTCGACAATTTTCCCCTGATGTTCTAGCTTAAGCTCATCCAAAATCTCATCATGACGTGCTTGTAAGATATTCAGACGTTCCGAGCCTACTTCAGCATCCACGATATTAGTAAACTGCTCTGCTTCTGTCAAAGGACGTGGAGAGTATTTGAAACTAAACACTTGCTCAAAACGAACGGCATTGAGTACCTCCATTGTTTGGGCAAAATCCTCATCACTCTCTCCCGGAAAAGCAACAATAATATCGGTACTGATACTTACATTGGGTACCATTTCACGTAATTTAGCTGCACGATTCAAAAACCACTCTTTCGTATATCCTCGCTTCATCGCTTTAAGAATATTCGTTGAACCGCTTTGAAGGGGCATGTGCATTGATTTGCATATTTTTGGATTACGAGCGAACTCTTCGATAAACTCATCGTCCATATGCAACGGATGAGGAGAGGTAAAACGAATACGCTCTAAGCCCTCAAGTGCACTAACACGACGAAGCAACTCTGTAAAGTTCACCTTTTCATGCTCGCCCGAAAAACGGCGACCATAGTTATTGACATTTTGCCCCAGCAAAAAGACCTCTTTCGCTCCGTTTTCAACCGCACGCCGTGCTTCGGCTACGATCAAATCGGAGGGAATAGAAATCTCATCGCCACGTGTTTTGGGGACGATACAAAACGTACACTGCTTATCGCACCCGATGGAGATATTAATATAGGCTTTGTAGGCACTGGTACGAAAATCTTTAAATGCAAATTGTGATTCATCGTAATCAATCTCTATCTCTACCGCTTTGTCTTTATGAAGCACCTGTGCAATTTTTGAGACGTTTCGCGCCCCAAGAACAAAATTTACATACGGTGCACGCTTGATAATCTCTTTGCCCAAATGGGATGCAGTGCATCCACATACCCCAATTTTTGC
This sequence comes from Helicobacteraceae bacterium, assembly GCA_947497635.1. Taxonomy (GTDB): domain Bacteria; phylum Campylobacterota; class Campylobacteria; order Campylobacterales; family Sulfurimonadaceae; genus Sulfuricurvum. The sequence goes on from CANMHZ010000100.1 coordinate 2,993, forward strand.
ATCAGGTTTTTTGAGTTTATTAAAAACACCCAATTCGGAAAAAAGCTTATGCACGGGTTTTTCACGTACAGAACACGTATTGATGAGGATCAAATCCGCTTCACTCGCTTCATTAGTGAGCTCATACCCCTCAAGGGCATTTAACTCAGCCACCATATGCTCGGAGTCGCGAACATTCATCGCACACCCCAACGTCTCGATAAAAAGCTTTTTAGACATTATAAGATATGTACTTCATACATATATTCGCTTGCAGAAAGTCCAAACTTCACTTCACGCATATAAAAGCTTTTACCCTCTTTTTCGAAATGATCTTGCAATGAAAGCAAATCTTTATGAGAGTTTTCACGATCAAAATAAAGGATCAACGAATTGTTCTTTTCCACCATCTCGGTAAGTTTTTTCAGATCGATTTTCTTTGGTTTAGCGTCATTCTCGCTACGCGCAAGTTTTAATTCCATGGATTCATCCCTTTGATATGATTGTTCTTGATAATTGGGCTATTATATCGGCGTTTCAATAAATATCCTATTAAGCGTTTTTTTTGTACAATGTTAATCCTTCATAAAAAAGCTTTCCCGTATTCCATTTTATTTTTTTATGATCTACCCAAAACAAGGATACTCCTATGGAAAATATGTTAGATATTATCGATTCTATCGCTAGTGAAAAAGGTCTAAAGCGTGAAAACGTCACTGAAGCGATTAAAACTGCTTTTATCCAAACAGGTAAACGCATTATCAATCCAGCCTTCGCTTTTGAAGCCGATGTCGATGAAAAAACGAAACAAATCAAACTTCGTCAAGTCATTACCGTCGTTGCTGATGATGCACCTGAACTTGAAGGGAACAATGCAGGGGCGTATATGAGCCTAAGCGGTGCAAAAGAGATTGATGATGAAGCAGAGCTTGGTGATCAACTTCAAATGGAACATGAACTCGAAACCTATGGTCGAAGTGCTTTTGCGGCACTCCACCGTGAAATTGAATTTCATATCCAACGTCTTGTTGAAAATGAACTCTACGACAAATACAAAAACAAGATCAATCAAATCGTATCAGGTCGCGTCACCCGTGTGGACAACGATCAAAATACAACAATAGAAATCGACGAAATCCGTGCTCTCCTCCCAATGAAAAGCCGTATCAAAGGTGAAAAATTCAAAGTTGGGGATGTTGTCAGCGCACTCGTTCGTCGTGTCAATGTCGATAAAATTGTAGGAATTTCGATGGAGCTTTCTCGTACTGCTCCTAAATTCCTCGAAGAACTTCTCGCCCTTGAAGTTCCTGAGATCAAAGACGGTATCGTTATCGTCGAGAAATGTGCCCGTATTCCGGGAGAGCGTGCGAAAATTGCCCTCTACACTAACCGTCCCCAAATCGATCCTATCGGGGCAACGGTAGGTGTTCGCGGTGTCCGTATCAATGCTGTAAGTGAAGAGCTATGTGGTGAAAACATTGACTGTATTGAGTACAGTGCTTCTCCTGAACTCTTCATCTCTCGTGCTATGAGTCCTGCGATTATCAGTGCTGTTAGTGTAACTGAAGATGAAAATGGTGAGCGAAAAGCAATCGTTACTCTCCCAAGCGACCAAAAATCAAAAGCAATTGGTAAGAGTGGAATTAATATCCGTCTTGCGTCTATGCTTACAGGGTATATCATCGAACTCAAAGAGCAAGGTGATAGCGCAATAGGACAAGAAGAGAAAAAAGAGGGACTTAGTTCACTCGAAGCGTTGTTTGGGAATTAATCTCTCCGCTTCACGAACGGATTAAGCTTCAACAACACCGCATCGGCGATTTGATTGCCGATGAGGGTCAAAAATGCACTCATCATTAACACCCCCATAATCACCGGATAATCGCGACTCATTGCACTAAGATAAAAAAGCTGCCCCATCCCCTCAATCCCAAAAATAGATTCCAAAAGTACCGATCCACCTATCAATCCTGGAAGTGAAAGCCCCAACATCGTTACAATAGGGGGTAATAAATTGGGCAGAATAAAATATCGGATAATTTTTTTCTCCTCAATCCCCCGTGCTTTTGCAAAATAAACATAATCACTTTTGAGAATTTCCAGAGTGAGAGAACGGATATACAAAGCCAAGCTCCCTACCCCGACAAATACCATCACAAGTATCGGTAAACTCAAATGCCACGCCATATCAAGATAATACCCAATCCCCTCAGGCGGTTCTAAAGAATGAAGCCCCGCGATAGGAAACCATCCCAATGTGACACTAAAGAGCATCATTAAGACCAAAGCGAGATAATACGAGGGCATTGCAAAACTAATCAAAGAGATTTGCCCCATAATGGTATCGGTCATTTTATCAACCCTCATCGCCGATGTAATCCCCATCCAAAGAGA
>CANMHZ010000101.1 GCA_947497635.1 Helicobacteraceae bacterium
TGATCTCCCTATTGAATGCTATCTTGGATTTTCAAAACGATAAACTAATTGTTGATGTAACAATAGCAAACCCCTATCAAGTTCCAAAAATTCCTGATCTCAAAGAAACCATCTTGGATATCAAAGCCAAAAATAAAAATGGGGATGAGTTTATTGTTGAGATGCAAAAAAAACATTTGGGAGATTTTGCTAAACGAAGCTTATACTATACTAGTAAAGCCTATATCTCACAACTTTCAAAAGGGGCAGATTACAGTAAACTCAATAAAATCTATTTTATAGGGATTGTTGACTTTAGTATGTTTGAGGGTGAAGAGTTTATTAGCAGACATCTTATCCTCAATAAAGAGACACTTAAACAAGAGTTGAGTGATTTTGAATTTACTTTTATTGAGCTCAAAAAATTCAATAAGGAGCTAAACGAACTTCAATCTACCCTAGAAAAATGGATCTACTTTATCAAAAATGCCAACAACCTTACCATCATCCCAACACAATTTAAAGATATTCAAGAATTCAAAGAAGCGTTTGAAATAGCCTCCCAATACAATTGGGATACCAAAGAATTAGAAATTTATGACTATATGACGCTCAAAGCGTATGATGAGGTAAATGCCCTCAAAACCGCTGAAGGCAAAGGTGAAGCAAGAGGTGAAATTAGAGGTGAAGCAAGGGGTGAAGCAAGGGGTGAAGCAAGGGGTGAAGCAAGGGGTGAAGCAAGAGGTGAAGCAAGAGGGCTGGAGAAAGGTAGAGAAGAAGAGAAACTCGCAATAGCCAAAAATCTTCTTGATATTTTGGATAATGCTACTATTGCGTTAAAAACTGGACTGAGTGAAGAACGTATTGAAAGCTTAAGGCGATAGTTATTTATTTATAAGATTAAACGTCCCATTAGTAGCATTATATTCCCAATAATCATTCATATCAGGCTTGGCTGCATTGTCAGGAGTTTTTAGTTTCGCCCCTTTAGTAGGATTACTAGCAGGACCTGTATAGCAGGTTACACCCGCTGGACAGTTCGTTGTCGTTTTGTTCCAATCCGTTGTATTGGTTTTAAAAATAAGATTAAAAACATCGGTAGAAGAATTGCCCAGCACATTCGGATAACCGCTTGCATTTAAATCTTGTCCTAAAGTTGCAGTATCTTGCCCATTTCCCCAATCAAAAGTACACGTATTGGTAATCCATTCACCGTGAATGGCATCAAGTGCACTTTGGACTGAGGAGGCGGTGGCAAGTTCGGAGGAGATTTTAGCATTGTCGGTGAGGTTTTTGAATTTTGGAACCGCCACCGCAGTGAGAACACCGATGATGACGATGACGAAGATCAGCTCAACGAGGGTAAAGCCTAGATGAGCTGATGGTTTCATATTTAGAATGTAAGATTTATATCAACACCAGTGGAGTTGTTAAGGTCTGATTTACACTTTTCTTGGCTCACTGAATCGACGAAACTAGCACAAGTGATTTTATAATGTACTATTCTCGCAGTTGCATTAAAATCGACGGATGCAATGGTGGCAGTATTTTTAGTGTTATTAAAATCATATTTCCCACCTGTAGCTGCATCTGTGTAGCTCCAGCCTTTTCCTTTAAGGTCAACAAGCATAGAAAGATTCATATCAGAAGCATTAACTTCTTCTAAATCCATATGATTTACAGCGGCTGATGAAGCAGTCGTAGCTGCATCTGTTGTCGCTTTGATTACCGCTTTTACTTCAGCATTTTGCTTCAGACTTTTAAACTTTGGAACTGCAACTGCAGATAAAACACCGATAATAACGATCACGAAGATCAACTCGACAAGGGTAAACGCACTACGTTTCATAAGGACTCCTAGGGGGGGGGGTGTGAAAAACACAATTTATTTGAAACATTATCGTTCAATTTAGCTTAAACTACAATCTTAATACCACTTTTGGTTATAATTACATTACATTATTACACATAGCAAGAGTAATAAGAAGAGAAATTGCAAGGAATATACATGAAAAATATGTCTACGGGTAAATACCGCCCTTATCCACAAGTTGATTTGCCAAATCGTATTTGGCCATCCCAAACCATCACGCACGCTCCGATTTGGTGCAGTGTTGACCTTCGCGACGGAAACCAAGCGTTGATTACTCCGATGAATTTGGATCAAAAACTATCTCTCTTCTCTCTCTTGCTAAAGCTTGGATTTAAAAATATTGAAGTGGGATTTCCCTCTGCATCGAAAGTGGAATTTGATTTTTTACGCACTCTTGTGGAAAAAAAGCTTATTCCTGATGATGTAACAGTTCAAGTGTTGGTGCAAGCGCGTGAACATTTGATTGACAAAACGTTTGAAGCGTTGGAAGGGGTGAAAAAAGCGATTGTCCACCTCTACAACTCTACCTCTACCGCACAACGTAAAATCGTTTTTGGAAAAGAGCAAGATGAGATTATTGCATTAGCACTTGAGGGTGTGGATATGGTTAAAGAACGCGCACTTAAGCACGATGGCGAGATAGGATTGGAGTATTCACCTGAAAGTTTTACAGGGACAGAGTTAGAATATGCCGCTCGTATTTGTAATGCGGTCACCGATCGTTGGGGCATCAGCGCAGAGCGTAAAGTGGTCATCAATCTTCCTGCAACCGTAGAAATGGCAACCCCCAATGTCTATGCCGATCAAATCGAGTGGATGAGCCGACATTTGACCAATCGTGAGCACGTATTGATTTCGACCCATACGCACAACGACCGTGGAACCTCTGTCGCGGCGACCGAGTTGGCATTGTTAGCAGGGGCAGATCGTGTTGAGGGAACATTGCTCTCCAATGGTGAACGTACGGGGAACGTCGATATTATTACTCTAGCTCTTAATATGTACACACAAGGCATTGATCCGGAGCTTGATTTCAGTGATTTGGAAACTGTTGTTCGTATCGTCGAAGAGTGTACGGCTATGAAAACCCATGAGCGTCATCCGTATGTAGGGGAACTTGTCTATACGGCATTTTCAGGTTCGCATCAAGATGCGATTAATAAAGGATTAGCCTATCGACGCGAGAGTGAAGAGGAGTTTTGGGAAGTTCCTTATCTTCCTATTGATCCACAGGATGTAGGGCGTAGCTATGAGGGGATTATTCGTATCAACTCCCAATCAGGAAAAGGGGGCGTAGCGTACGTTCTCGAAGATAAATTTGGATATTCATTACCAAAAAAGATGCACCCAGAAATCGGAAAGATTGTCCAAAAAGTGACCGATGAAGCAGGGAGAGAACTCTCAAGTGAAGAGATTTTAGAGATTTTTGAGAAAACCTATTTCGGTGAACCTCATGATATAGAATTTGTCGATTATTCGGTGATCTCAGAGAGTGCAAAAGAACATTCGGCTAAATGTGTCCTTGAATATACCCATAATGGCAAGACAATTCGCAGTGAAGGTCACGGAAACGGTCCGATTGATGCGTGTAAAAATGCGTTGATGGTGGAGTATTCTCATAACTTTAAGATTCTTTCGTACAGCGAACATTCACGTGGGGAACTTTCCAGTGCTGAAGCCGTGGCGTATATCGAGATTGAGACGGAGAGTTTGGATAAATTTTTCGGAGTAGGGTGTGATAACGACATCACCGTTGCTTCGATCAAAGCGATGTTCAGCGCTCTTAATCGGGCGTTTTCGTAAGTTTTTCGTCATTCCCGCGAAGGCGGGAATCCATCCCCGTTCGTGGTGAGCTTGTCGAACCATGAACTCACCTTTCGACAGGCCCAGGGCGAACGGAGAAAACTTCTCTTTTTCTCCTAATTTCTTTCTTTAAACCCATCTTCGCTATAATCGCGCAATTTTATCCCTAAGTGAGAATACCCATGATGGATGTCCGCGAAGCTTTTTTAGCTTTTTTTGAATCAAAAAACCACACCCGAGTTGCCAGTTCTCCTCTTGTCCCTGATGATGCAACACTGCTATTTACCAATGCTGGTATGGTTCCGTTCAAGTCTATTTTTACAGGTGATATTCCTATCCCAACCAACCCGAGAGCAACCAGTTCTCAAACGTGTTTGCGTGCGGGTGGGAAACATAACGATCTCGAAAATGTCGGTCATACAGCACGTCACCATACGTTTTTTGAGATGTTGGGGAACTTTAGTTTCGGTGACTATTTCAAAGAAGAGGCGATTGCCAACGCATGGGAATTTATTACTCAAGTAATGAAACTTCCTGTCGATAAACTTTGGGTCACTGTCCATGAGGGCGACGATGAGGCGGAAGAGATATGGAAAAAACATATTTCGGCAGATCGTATTATGCGTCTTGGTGACAAAGATAACTTTTGGCAAATGGGGGATACGGGACCATGCGGCCCTTGTTCAGAGATTTTTGTTGATCAGGGTGCGGAACATTTTCATACCGCGGAAGATTATATGGGAGGCGATGGGGATCGTTTTCTCGAAATCTGGAATCTCGTCTTTATGCAGTATGAGCGCAATGCCAAAGGTGAACTAAAACCGTTGCCCAAACCTTCTATTGATACGGGGATGGGATTAGAGCGTGCTGTTGCCGTTCTCGAAGGAGTTCGAAGTAACTACGATTCTACTTTGTTTATGCCAATTATTCGCAAAGTTGAAGTTCTTATTGGTAAGCCGTATGATTATGCAAGCGGTGCATCGTATCGTGTTATTGCTGACCATATCCGTACGGTAACCTTTCTTCTTGCGCAAGGGACAAATTTCTCGAACGAAGGTCGCGGATACGTTCTTCGCCGTATCTTACGTCGTGCGGTTCGTCACGGGTATTTGCTTGGCTTTACCAAGCCGTTTATGTTTGAAATCGCTGATACGGTAGCGGAACTTATGGGGAAACAGTATCCGTATATCGTGGAAAAACTCTCGGTCTTAAAAGAGCAAATCATGCTCGAAGAGGAGCGTTTTTTCAAAACCATCGCATCGGGTATCGAGTTGTTTAATGAAGAGCTCAAAAATACCAAAGAGACGTTTAGCGGTGAAGTGGCGTTTAAACTGTACGATACGTTTGGTTTCCCTTTGGATTTGACCGAAGATATGCTCAAAGAGAAAAATCTTGCATTAGATACGGATACGTTTGAAATCTTGATGAAAGAGCAACGAGTTCGTGCAAAAGCGGCATGGAAAGGGTCAGGGGATGCGAGCGTAGAGGGTGATTTTAAAACCCTTTTGGAGACGTTCGGAGTCAATACTTTTATCGGATATACGACAATGAAAGCTCACGTCAAAATTCAAGCCCTTTTGGGTGAAAATTTCGAGCGGGTTGATCAGCTTCACGCACTTCAAAAAGGATGGGTACTTCTCGAAGAGA
>CANMHZ010000102.1 GCA_947497635.1 Helicobacteraceae bacterium
TACGGAATAACTTTTTTAGTATGGCATTTTGATCATCTTGATTAAAATAGATTAAAACATTACGGCAAAAGACAACATCAAATTCAGCCGCTTTAAAAGGATAGGCAGGCGACATCAAATTCATTGTATCAAATATGACTTTCCGACGAAGTGAATCTTTGATTTTGATCAGATATTCGCCCTCTTTCGTTGGGTGTTGCTTTCGCTTAAAATAATCGGGAGGACGAATCCACTCGGGAAAATCATCCGCATTTTTTGACCATTCATAGACACCATGAGATGCGTGGTTAAGTACCTCCTTATCAATATCCGTCGCGATAAGGGAATAATTCAACATCGGGGAGCGATACTCCTCTTTTGCCGCTTCGATGGTCATAAGAATAGAATAAGGTTCTTCCCCAGTCGATGCAGCAGAACAATAAATTTTCAATCCTTCACCATTAGCGATAGATTGCTTCACCACCCGTTCTTTTAGATCATCAAAGTGGAAAGATTCTCTAAAAAAATTGGTTTTGTTGGTGGTAAGAGCGCTGACAAAAATTTCAACATTCTCCCCACGCTCAATGGAGGTTAAAATAGCATCAATATCATGATGGTTAAGACTACGCTTGAGCTTATCAAGACGGTTGGCAATCATAACATCCTTATTTGCACTAAGGGTAATTCCCGTATGCGTGTAAGCAAGGCTACGCGCCCGATCAAGCTGACGTGGCGTGTACATGGGGAGCTTCGTGTGTTTGACGAGAGAGGCGTTGCATTTCGTCTTTGTCCAGAATTCGGTCAATATCTAAAATAACAATCATTTTCTCATCTTTTTTGAATAATCCTTTGAGATATTCAGGTGCGATAGAGGCTCCCATATCGGGTGCTGGGTAAAGACGATCAAGATCAATGTTTTCCATATCAGAAACTTCATCAACAACGAGACCAATCATCCGATTATCTTGCGTTTTGACGGCGATAATAATCGTTCTTGGGGTATAAAGAGGATCGTTATTGATACTAAAGCGTACACGTAAATCAATAACAGGTGCAACTTCTCCTCGGAGGTTAATGACCCCTTTGACCCAGCGTGATGCGTCAGGAATCGGCGTTACTACAGGATACGTAAGAATTTCACGCACTTTGTTGATCTGAATGCCATACGTTTCACTTCCAAGCTTAAACGTCAATAATTGATTGCTTTCTATAATAGCCATAACATTCTCCTAGTATTTATTCATAATGTTCATTGTGTCAATGATAAGCCCAATCGTCCCATCACCGCGTACCGTTGCCCCACCAATTCCATGTGCATTGCGGAAATTACGATCCAATGGCTTGATAACAAACTGCTGTTGATTCATAAATTCGTCGACAAAAAGTGCAATCTTTTGCGTTGCAGAGCGAACAACAATCAGTAATCCATCGGTAAGTTTCTCATGATCAGGTTTGACATTAAAAATAGTATGCAACCGCACCACAGGAATAAACTCATTCCTCAACATCAAAACTTCTGACGTATTATCTCCGATTTGCTTTATCATTTGTGCCTCAGGATTGAGTGATTCGATAATGACCGACAAAGGTAGAATAAACTGTTCTGCCCCAATACGAATCGTCAATCCATCCAAGATAGCCAACGTGAGAGGAAGAGCAATTGTAAACGTCGATCCATAGCCCTCTTCGGTATCGACTTTGACCGTACCTCCGAGTTTTTTGATATTGGACATAACGACATCCATACCTACTCCACGTCCTGATATAGCAGTGACGGCTTCAGCAGTAGAGAGCCCTGGAGCGAAGATCAGCATTGCTTTTTCTTCTTTTGTCATTTGTGATGCCTGATGATCATCAATAACACCGTTTTCGAGAGCTTTAGCGGTAACACGGGTCAAATTAATCCCACCACCATCATCTTGAATCTTGATAATCATCTGACCGTTGGCTTGTTCCGCACTCATCATGAGGGTTCCTGACTCATGCTTCCCTGCTTTACGACGAACTTCAGGCGTTTCGATTCCATGATCCATTGCATTTCGGACAATATGCATAAGAGGGTCGGTCAGTCCCTCAATCATCGCTTTATCAATCTCTACACTCTCACCTGTATGGCGAAAATCAATCTTTTTATTGAGACTTTTAGCAGTATCACGAATTACCTTTGGAAATTTAGAAAATACCGTCTCCATCGGAACCATTCGTACACTCATAACCGACTCTTGGAGTTCACGAATATGACGGTCAATAAGATCAAGTCGTTCACTCAGATCCGATTTTATCTTTTGGTCTTCCATCGTCGAGGTATATTGAGTTAACATCGAATGTGCAATGACTAATTCACCAATGTTATTCATCAATCCATCAATCTTAGAAAGATCAACACGAATTGAATTGGATGCACTTTCTGGTTTAAACTTCTTAGAGGATTTAGCCTCTTCAACCACTGTGTCATCGTGCACTATTTTTATCTCATCGATATGTTTTTCAACGCTTGTCGGAATATCATCAAAAAAACCGAAATGGTCATCATCTTCTATTTTAGGTGAGCTAATAGGTATCTCATCATCGAAAAAACCAAATCCGTCATCCTCTGCCGCTACTGCTTCAGGAGTCTCTTCATCAAAGAAACCAAAACCATCATCCGAAACCTCAGATGCAGGAAGCGTTTCTTCATCGTCGAATAATCCAAAAGCATCCACTTCAACGGTTCCAGAAATCGGACCAAAAGCCCCCTCTTCATCCATCGGAAGCAAAAGACCAAAATCATCTTTTTGTTCTTCCACTTGATGCTCTATTAGTATTTGAACCTCATGGCTCTCTTCACTAAATGCGTCAAGCTTTTCTAATAATGCACACTTTGTACTATTGTAGTAGCCCTGCTCCAACTCATCGGAAAGTTCCAATTCCAATATCTCTTTGAGTGTATCAATACTCTCAATCAAAAGTCCTGCCATACTCTCTTCAAAACTAAGCTCACCCGTACGAAGACGATCCATGAAAAACTCAATTTCATGCGCAAGTGCAGCAAATAGTGCAAGTTCTACCGATGCAGAGTTCCCTTTAAGGGTATGGACAGAGCGAAACAATGAATTGATCGTCTCATTGTCCATACTATTAGTCTCTTCAGCTTCGAGTAAAATGGTGTCGATAGTCTCAAATATCTCTTCTGCTTCTTCCAAAAACATTTGACGATATTTATTGATGTCAAATCCTGCCATAACTAGCCTCCTATCGACTTAGGACGATTCCCACCGCCTTAAGAAGTTGTTCTGGAACAAATGGTTTAACAATCCAACCTGTAGCACCTACTGCTTTGCCTTTTGCTTTCATGTCATCATTTTTCTCAGTTGTGAGGGTAAGAATCGGTGTTTTTGCATACGCTGGAAGTTTTCTAAGCTCCACAATCATCTCAAAGCCATTCATATTGGGCATATTAATGTCACTTACGATCAAATCGAATACGGTTGCTCGTGCTTTTGCAAGACCATCTACTCCATCAACTGCTTCGGTTACATCAGGATAGCCACCTTCATTGAGGGCGTACTTCACCATATCGCGCAACATATTAGAATCATCCACTATTAAAATCTTAGCCATTTGTTTCTCCTTGAATAGTTATTAAAATAAAATAAAATCGTCAATATCGACGCTCTCAGGCTTGCACCCTTGTGCAGGAGTATTAAGTCCTACTGCATAATCACGCTGATCTTGAATCGTATAAAATGGGACAAGTCTCGCTTTGAGCTGGGTTTCTTTTTCATTGTTGATAAGACACCCATTATCTCGTGCATAGAATATATCATCATCCATAATATTACCAATACCGTCTATCATTTGACTGATACGATCTTCACATTGCAACACCATTACAAATCCAAACATTGCTTTGATAACATCATCCGTACGACCCAAAATTGATCGTGTCATTGCCCATGATTCTTCGAGATTTTCGAATACCTTGGGATTGATTTGCTCTTTAAGATGACTGAGCTGATTAAGTGTATTTGCGGTATCCGCATGAATTGAACGCATCTCTTCCACACGAGCTTCAAAGATTTTTTCAATTTCTTTCGTACTTTCGCGCATACTGCTTTTAATCACGTTCAAATTTTCATGATGCACCGAAGTATCAATGATTAATCGCTCTAAAAGAGTATGATTTTCACGAAATCTTATTTTCTCATCAATATGACTTTGATACGCGCTTAACATAGCAGGAAGACGCGCTAGGCGATTACGATCAATCCATGCGTTAAATGTGTTGGGAACAAGATGACGTTCCATCTCTGGATTTTCCAAAGCAACAATAATAAAGCACTCCAACGGATTAACCACAGCTCCTGCGTATTCAATATGTTCAAGTCCGCAAACTAATACATCATAAGCATCTGTCTCTGCAGATGAGAGTGTATAGCCTATGTCTTCCAACGAAGGGAAGAGAGGCTCATTTTCCAATAAATTCCAAATCTTTTTCACAAGGACTCCTTAAAAGCTTTCCCAAATATCGTCGTCGGTATGCTTGATTGATTTTGCAGGAATACTTTTTTTACTGCTAGTAAAAGTTGAGCTTTTGTGGGCTGGACGTTGGTGTGTTTTTGGTGGGGTATGGCTCTTTTGAATCGACTGTTGAATCTGACTCTTTCCTACAAAGTTTTTAGACGAAGCATCCTCAACCATCGCTTGTGCTTTATCAATCGTTGCATTGGCAATACCGTCCGCCTCAGCTGCAATTTTCGCATTCTCTTGGGTCATTTGATCGAGTTGTGTCACGGCTGTATTGATTTGACCAATACCTTGCATTTGTTCCCGACTAGCATTACTAACATCTTGCACCATCATTGATGTTTGTTGAATTTTATCCGCAATACCTTCAAATCCACGTGTAAGTTCATTAGCAATATTCATCCCGTCATTGGATTTACGAGCAGCAAGGGCTGCAAGTGTTTTAATCTCTTTTGCCGCATCAGCACTTCGGTTGGCAAGATTACGCACTTCTTGGGCAACGACGGCAAATCCTTTTCCAGCATCACCTGCTGTTGCTGCTTCGACAGCTGCATTGAGGGAGAGGATATTGGTTTGGAATGCAATGTTTTCAATAATAGCTACGGCATCATTGATTGAATTCGTAGCACTTTGAATTTCTGTCATTGCGTCTGCGGTACGGTGTGCTAGATCCGCACCTTCTTTAGCGCTTGCGTCGGTTTGAGCTGCCATTATTGCCATCTCATTGGACTTTTGAACATTGTTTTGGACATTAGAGGTCATCTCTTCCATTGCGGCTGCTGTCTCTTCCAAGCTTGCTGC
>CANMHZ010000103.1 GCA_947497635.1 Helicobacteraceae bacterium
TAAGAGATGAATAACCAGTACCAAAATCATCAATCGACATACGAATCCCTTGGTTGTGCAAATCATTCATAATTGCAATTGCTTTTTGGGGATCATTCATCGCAACACCTTCGGTAAGTTCCAATTCCAAATATTCAGGAGGTAATCCAACCTCTTTGAGTATGTTGGTTATTTGAAAAGGTAGATTGGGTACACGAAACTGAACCGCCGAAAGATTTACCGCCATAATGATGGGATTCATCCCCTCCTCCATCCATCTTTTCGTCTGCTCTACAGCGGTACGAAGCACCCATTCGCCTATTGCTAAGATCGTCCCATTCTCTTCAGCAATTGGTATAAATTCCGCAGGAGAGATACTACCAAACTCTGGATGTGTCCAGCGCAACAAAGCTTCAGCCCCAATAATAGTTTTATGCTTAGTTGAAAATTGTGGTTGATAATAGAGCTGCAACTGTTTACGCTCCAAGGCATAACTCAGGGCATTGCTCAATTTCAACATACGAACGGTGTTCTTTTGCATCTCTTCTGTAAAGAAACAAAATCTGTTTCGACCATCTTGTTTTGCACGATACATGGCGGTATCAGCATTTTTATACAGTGTTTCAAACTCAGTTCCATCGGAAGGAAAAAGTGCAATACCAATCGAACCGCTAATTTTGAGTTCATACGCCTCGATTACAAAAGAGGCATTGAATACATTTAAAAGTTTTTGTGCAACTTGAGAAGCACCTAGCATAGAAATATTAGGAAGTAAGATAATAAATTCATCGCCACCGAGTCTCGCAATAGTATCTTCATGACGGAGTACCGATTTAAGTCGTTTTGATGCTTCTACAAGTAGCTGATCTCCTGTATTGTGTCCTAATGAGTCATTAATGTCTTTAAAATGATCCAAATCTAGGAACATGATAGCGACTTCATTTTTATGGCGCGATGAAAGGCTCAGTAGCTCTTTAATACGAATATCGAGCTGATTACGATTTGGAAGAGATGTGAGCGAATCAAAATTTGCCAAATAGCTAATTTTTTCTTCATTTTCTTTTCGTTCGGTAATATCTTCACCTGATGTTAGAATGCCGATCACCTTTCCATCTTGATCATACAATGTGCTATTGCGCCATCCAATTAGATGTTCTTTTCCATCTTTTGCAAGTACTAGATTTTCGAAATAAATAATACTGTTTTGCTCTTTTTGAAGTAAAGAATCAGCTACACTAGCAACACTATTTTGGCAGCGTAAGGGGGTGAAATTCTCAGCCCAATTTTTACCTATAATCTCCTCTGCCGTGTATCCTAAAATTTCACATCCGTAGCGATTAATCTGTTTGACATTTTTATTCAGATCCAGCACCAAAATCATAACACCGACGATATCAAGATAATTTTGAGCCGTCTCTTTCTCAGCTTTTAGGGCAATTTCGGCATTTTTACGTGTCGTTATTTCTTCATACAAGCCAATAACACCAACCACTTTGTTGTGTTTATCATACAATGGAACTTTGGAGGTACTAAGCCAAATAATACTTCCATCCGTTGTTGTCTGCTGTTCTTCAAAGAAGAGTTTTGGAATACATGACTCCATTACTTGAAAATCATCGGCACGATAAAGCTTAGCTTGATCACTCCAACAAAGCTGAAAGTCATTTTTACCGATAATATTTGCGGAATTAACTTCTCCAGCATCCTTAGCAAAAACAAGGTTACAACCTAAATAATTTAAATCTTTATCTTTCCAAAAAATACGTACAGGCGAGGTATCAATTACAGACATCAAAAGATTATTGGTTTCAGCTAAACTGTTTTCTAATTCTTGATGTTTGCGTAATTCATACATCAACTGCAACGTGTTATTCGATAATTTTTCATAAATAGATAAAATAAGGTCAACAAGAGTACGCGTAAAACCACTCATAGTCTCTTTGGCTTGTTTTGTTGCATCCTCTATATCCATACCGGATTGGAGCGCCAAAACAATGTATGCCATAAATCTATCTGTTTCCAAGATATGCGAAGCAAGCCAACGAACCAAAAAGCCTAAAGTTTCTTGGGCAATTTCTGCCGTAGTGCGCGTATTCTGTTCTATTTTTAACTCAATAACGGTGTCAATAAATGTTTTATGAACTTCCTTATGCTGTGTTAGCATAGAATCGTTTGGAAAATATTCCGACCAAATTATTTCTTCGGTCTGAAAATGATAAATAGTGTAATCTAATAATTCAGTGAAAATATCATTAAGTTTGGATGATTGAGACTCACAGGCGACTTCTTGTGCTAAAAGATTTAGCAATTCAACAAGACGGCAATGTTGCTCATCTATTGCAGATATACCAACATTGAAATGGTTATCCCAAGGAAAAATATCAATCGGTTTCATCTGACTCCTTATAGCTTTTTTTGAAATATTATAACTCACATTGACGTGATTTATGCGCATACATTGCTTTGTCTGCTGTTGAAATGACTGTTTCTGCATCGGATCCATGGGTAAAAGTAGCTATACCGTATGAAAAAGTAATTTTAAAATTATACGAATCCGATTTAAACGAAATTTTATTCCAATACGCCAACATCTTTTTCATTTTCATCTCAATTGCATGAAGGGATTGATGCTGATCAAAAATAAGAAAAAATTCATCCCCACCATAGCGAATGACCCTTCCCCCACTCTCTTTAAGTTTTAAGGCAACGTGGGTAAGGACTTTGTCCCCAATTAGGTGACCATACGTATCATTAATCTCTTTGAAGCGATTGAGATCAATCAAAACTAAAGTGCCATTTCCGCGAAGATGAAGCTTGTCATGATCGGTTAAATACGTATCGTCAAACCATTTACGGTTATAGCTTTTTGTTAATGGATCTTCATACACGATTTTTTGAAGCGCATAGATTTCTTCACGAAGTTTTTGAGTTTCCAAAATAACCTCTTGCAGGCGTTCCATATTATTGTCTTTCATGGCAATAAGAGCTTGATCGCTAAATTCACATATCAATACGATGTGTCGTATCATTTTCTCATCAAGCATCTCTTTTGCAAAGATGTCTTCAGCTCGAAGTTCTATATTATGTTGTTTTGCAATCTCTGCATATATTTTTCCATACTGCACTGGAAAAACGATGGGAATAGACTCAATAGTTTTCTTGGTGGCATCCGTGATTGTACGATGGACTTTATTCATATATACTCACCTTAGCGCCTACTTTCGATAAGAATAGCATCCATAAGATCAAAAAGTTCTTCACTTGCTACCTCCATTTCGGTAAAGTTACGTATTATGGAATCTCGATTTTCAATAACACGATCGGATTCTTCAATGTACATTAGATTCTCATGAACTTTTGTGTGTACAATTGCATGTGGTTTTTCAAGTAAACGATAGGTAGAAAGCCTGCCAAACCGTTCTTTTCCTTTTCCAACTTCATACCATTTACCCAAGCGGCAGTTGTGATGATCTGCAAATTGTCCTTTAGCTTTACCTTCAAAAACAGAGCTGAACGCATTGGATTTAAAGACAATATGATCTATTTTAGCCAGTGTTATAAAAGTTGAATTTTCAATATTTTCAGCCTGATTAGCGGTTTCAAGGGCGTTTTTATTGAACATATGCAGCGTATCTCTAAAAGTCATAATAGTGGAGCTCGACTCACCTGCAATTGTATTCATCGATTCAGAATTATTTTGAATGTCAGAGGAATCTTGTTGCAATGTTTGAATTGACATACTGATTTCGGTGGTTGCTTTTTGGGTTCGTTCAGCCAATTTTCGTACTTCGTCTGCTACGACAGCAAACCCTCGTCCGTGTTCTCCCGCACGTGCTGCTTCAATTGCGGCATTAAGGGCGAGAAGATTGGTTTGATCAGCTATATCTTTGATGAGATTTACTACAGAGGATATTTCATTTGTTTTGTCATTAAGAGTAATAATGGCATCATTGGAAATTTGTATCAGTTCTAGCAATGAAGAAAGTTTAGTGATAATATCTTCAAGCTCTACAACCGTTTGACTTGAATTATCAGCGGTTGATTTACTTTTTTCTACAATGACATCAAGTTGAGCGATATTTGTAATTAGATCTTTTTGAATAACACCCAATCCCCCAGAGACTCCTTGCCCTATTCCACTTAACTGCCCGTTGATTGTCGTTCGTTGAATACTTCGATGGCTTTGTTCCATCGCATCGATACCTTGATTAACAAGCCCACAATTATAATTGAATGATCCCACCAATCCTTTGCATATTACTTTACGATGAAACTTATTTTGGCTGGCTTTCGTCACTCCTGCTTTGATTTCACGCATAAATATTTCAAGTTGATCAAGTAGATTGTTGGCATTCCATGCTAAGTCGGCAAATTCACCCTTATCAGTTATGTTCGTAATCCGTGATTCAAGTTCCCCTTTGTGCGCATGGCTTAGAATCGTACCAACACTTCTGACGGTATGTTGTGCCTCTTTGATATGAACAAACATGAACCAAGCAATGATGAAATTAAATAATGTAAGCAGTTCAGTCCATTCAAATCCTCTAATAATGATTCCAATCAATAACGATAGTGTAAAAATACCAAGTGCCACAAGATTGAGATATTGCGCTTTAGAGAGCGAGGATAAATTCTTCATACGAAAGACCTTTTTGTTGAAGTAATGCAGTTAAGCGTTGCTGAGATGCAGAAACTCCGCCTGATTTTTCGGCACGCAGTAGCTCTGAGTACAAGGGTTTAATAACATTTAATGCATGATCTGTCGGTTTTCGGCGCACAGAGTGAAATCCAATAATTCTGCCGTCATTGTCCGTGGATGGTGTAACATGGGCAAAAACCCAATAATAATCACCCTGTTTTGTCTTATTTACAACATACGCAAAAATCTCTTCACCGCTTTTGATTGTTTCCCAAAGCAATTTAAAGATGAGTGCGGGCATCTCAGAGTTACGGAGGATATTATGCGGTGCACCAAGAAGCTCTTTCTCACTGTAACCAGATATTGTGATAAATAAATCATTCCCATACGTAATTTTTCCGTTTAAATCAGTTTTTGAGACAATAAATTCATTATCATGAAACGTTAATTCTGCACCTGACATTAATACTCCTTAGTTTGGTTGTTTTTATAAAATATTTCAAACTCATCTGCCGCAATGGGGCGGGAAATTAAGTAGCCTTGAATATAGTCGCATCCTATACTCTTGAGATAATCTTTCTGTCCCACTGTTTCTACCCCTTCTGCAATCACTTGAATTTCCAATTTATGCGCCATAGCGATA
>CANMHZ010000104.1 GCA_947497635.1 Helicobacteraceae bacterium
AGTGAAGAGGGATTTTGTCAAATGCGACGATCTCATATGGGTTACAAAACAAATATGTCCAAAGGAATCTCCTGTGGGGATGATTATTTGGAAGTTGAAGTGTATCTATAACCGATGAAATCAGGGGAATTATTGAGAGAAAAAGAAGATAAACTTGCTCAGGTTATACTTTTGCTAGAGCAATGTACTCTTCAAAAAAAAGAGTTGGAATCGGAGCTCAAGCATATCAAAGAGGCTCAACAAGCGCAAAATATAATTAAAGAAAAAATTCAGCGTTCCAATGCAATTTTATTACAAAGCGTACAAACACGGTCAAAAGAGCTTGAAGAAATTAATTATTCACTTGATCAGCGGATCAAAGAAGAGATTGAAAAAAGTAGAAAACAAGAGCAAGCCCTTCTGTATCAAAACCGTCTTGTTGCTATGGGTGAGATGGTTGGAAATATCGCTCATCAATGGCGACAACCACTTAATGTTTTGGCACTTAAAATCCAAGACCTTGAACTAGCGTATCATTATAATGAACTCAATGAGAGTTACATTCAGTCAGTGACTCAAGAATCAATGAAACAGATTAATTATATGTCAAAAACAATTGATGATTTCCGAAATTTTGTCAATCCAAGTAGCGGCGAAATTCGTTTTGAGCTAAGTGGATGTATTGATAATGCCGTTAAGCTCGTAAAAGGTATGTTAGATGATTCTTCAATAACGGTAGAGGTTCATAATCCCCTTGACTCTCTTAAAATTATAGGAAACTCAAGTGAGTTAAAGCAAGTTATTGTCAACTTACTTAACAATTCAAGAGACGCTTTTCTGGAAAAACTGGTTTCAAAATGTCATATTATAATTAGAACCTATACTGATGATTTAAGCGCTATAATAACCTTTGAAGATAATGCTGGTGGTATACCTATAAATGTAATAGATCGTGTTTTTGAGCCCTATTTCACCACCAAAGAGGAGGGCAAAGGTACGGGTATCGGATTATATATGTCTTATATGATTGTCCACGATAAGATGGAAGGTGATATTCGAGTGGAGAATATTCAAGATGGTGCTCGATTTACAATAACTCTCTCAAGACTATACAAAGAAGATTAGCCATTTATGAATACATTAAAAGAGGTGAAGATTGTGAAGGATCGAAAAAAATTTAATATTTCGGTTTTAGTCGTGGATGATGAACCTGAAATATTAGAATATATGGTTCGCATCTTAAATCGTTTAGTAGAGAATGTATTTAGGTCTAAAAATGGTATGGAAGCGCTTGAATGTTATCAAAAAGAAAAAATTGATTTAATTATCAGCGATATTAATATGCCTGTTATGGATGGTATTGAACTTCTAAAGTTAGTCCGTCAACATGATCGTCGCATCCCATTTATTCTCTCTACAGGTTTAAAAAGCCTTGACATCCTAACCGAAGCAATCGAGCAAGGTATTAGTGCTTTCCTCCCAAAGCCTCTTCAAATCAAAGACCTATTATCGAAAGTTGAAGATATTGCGCAAAATAAAGAGTTGGAACTAAAGGTTCAAAATGAGCAAAAGAAATTAAATAAGATTTTAAATCATGTCGATAGTATTGTGGTCATGGTTAGCTTGAGTGAAAAGCTACTTTTCATGAACCAAAAGTTTTTCGATATTTTTCCTTATGTCGATTTCGATAATTATCGTCAAGAACATGAATGTATTTGTGATATTTTTGAAGACAAAGATGGCTATATACAGTCCATTATGGGAGATCAATATTGGATTCCTTATATCCTAGAACACTCTTCCCATACGCATCATGTGCTAATGATCGATAAAGATGGTTACGAACGTATCTTCTCAGTTTCGGTACAATCACTGGAAAATAATGAACTGTATGTTGTAACCTTTGGGGATGTAACGGAGCTTCAACGTGCAAAAGACGAAGCAAGAGCAGCCGCTAAAATGAAAGGTGAATTTTTGGCCAATATGAGTCACGAAATTCGAACACCCATGAATGGAATTTTGGGGTTTACCTATTTACTGGCTAAAAGCGGTCTAAATGAAAAACAGCAGCACTATATTGATATTATAAATGGAAGCACAACAACACTGCTTGGTATTATTAACGATATTTTAGATTTCTCAAAACTTGAAAACGGCAAACTTGAACTTGAACTTCTTCCTCATAATCCAATCATTGAAATGAATAAATTAGCACAGTTGTTCAGTGCGAGGATGGAAGAAAAAGATATTGATTTTATCGTACAAGTTGATCCCTTTATTACCGAGTGTATCTATATTGATTTACTTCGGATTCAACAGGTCGTTTCAAACTTATTGAATAATGCCCTTAAATTTACTCCCAGTGGTGGAGAAATTATTTTGGATGTTTTACGTTTAGAGAAAAGAGAAGAGTCGTTACTAATCCGAATTGGTGTGCATGATAATGGGATAGGAATTTCATTACAGCAACAAGAAAAGATATTTGAGGCATTTGGGCAAGCAGATAGTTCTACCACTCGAAAATTTGGTGGAACGGGTCTAGGATTATCCATTAGTGCATTTTTGGTTGGATTGATGGACAGTAAAATTAATGTCGAGAGTCTTCCGGGAAAAGGGAGTTATTTTTATTTTGACATTCCTGTCAGTGTATGTGACAGTAGTTTAGTAATACCTTCTTCACCACGGCAAAGTAAATCCTATATCGATGAGCAAAAAACGAAAGATTCTCTGAAGTTCAGCGGTAAAGTTTTGGTTGCCGAAGATAATAGTACAAATCAAATGCTGATTAGAGAATATTTCAATATGTATAATTTAGTAGCAGATATGGTTAAAAATGGGAAAGAAGCCGTTGAAATTCTCGATACGAATACGTACGACTTGATTTTAATGGATATTAATATGCCTGTAATGAGTGGAATGGAAGCTTTACGTTGTATCCGTAAAAAAGGAATTCAAACACCTATTGTTGCGTTGACAGCTAATGCAATGGCTGGAGATAAGGAAAAGTTTTTAGCGGAAGGGTTTGATAGATACCTTTCTAAGCCTATGGTGCAAGAAGAGTTAGAATTAGTGCTGAGTGAGTATCTCTCCTATAAAAGTGTTCCAACATGCGTTCACCCTTTTAATTTATTGAATATGGAGCTAATACAAAAAAAACTTCCATTTCCAAAACCTGTAATTCATAAGCTGTTACGCAGTTTTTTGAATAACTCTGACAATTCCTTAATGCGATTAGAAATAGCAATTGAAGAAAAAGATAGTGAAAAAATAGGTCAAGCAGCGCATGCTCTTAAAGGGGTAATAGGGAACTTACATATAGAACCAATGCGCAAGATTGCTGAAGAGATTGAACATCAATGTAGAAGTGACGATTTAATGGGTATTGGTGAGTTATATAGTGATTTTGAAGAAAAAATGAGACGTTTGCAGCAGGAGATAACGGTTATTTTGGAGATCGTTTAAATCCCTTGAAATTGCTTTGTCTAGCAATTGAGGGAAAGTAAAAATGTTTCGTCACTTTCTTCGACGGAAAGTTCCATATTGAGTGCGAAAGAGAGTCTACGAATAATATTGAGTCCAAGACTAGAGCTAAAGAGCGTGGGATCTTTAGCGGAAGTTATGGCATTAGCAAAAACGATTTTTTTCTCTTTTGGATGCAAAACAATGGTAATGGTTGAGTTCTCAGGGGCATGGTTGATACAATTTTCAAGTATGGTCAATATGAGTTTTGTGAGAGATTGACTGTGCGTTGTGATGGTAAAAGAATTTCCCCGCTTGAGATCAAGTGATTGATGTTTACGTTGCAATAAAGGCGTAGCGTAGAGAGATGCTTGGGCAACGAGTGATTCGAGGTCAATATGAAGTGCTGTGGCATTGTCGGGTATTTGGCTCTCTTGGACGATTAGAAGCTCTTTCAAATACTTGAGAAGTTTACCTATGTCACCATTGGCTTGTCGAAGAAACTGTTCTTTATTTGCGGTAGGATCAAGGGCATAACTGTCGAGTCTGGCTTTGAGAATCGCCAATGGAGTTTTGAACTGGTGTGCCGTTTCTTTGAAAAGTTGTCGCTCCTTTTCTCGTAGAAAAGCAATTTTATCCACAAGTGTTTGTAACGCTGTCCCTACCCTTTGTATTTCGACACTTGCGCAAGAGAGGGGAAAATGAGTTTCATTTCCCTCCAAGTCTATGGTAGTACAGACTTGCGCAAGTTGTTCCATAGGATCGAGTAGTTTTTGTAGTATGGTATAAAAAACAAAAGTGAGTAAAGCAAGTGCGCCGAAAAAGAGGAGATAAAGGCTTGTGGCTAAACGATGCAGACTTTTTTCGATGACTTTTGTATCACTTATTGCAATAAAATAATAGCCGTTGGAAAGTTTTGTAGTGACAGCAATGGTATCGGAAGATATTTTTTGAAGTTTTGGATTGGCAATAATTTTAAAGAGAGGGTTGCTGAGTGCTTTATCCGCCGATAAGGTGTGGGTAAGCTCTATGCGTTGTAAGTATTTTAAATCAGCGGTTGGGGTGGGATCAGCAAGATACTCTGTGATGATTTCCGATGAAATATGATGCAAAAGAGCGACGGCATCGTCTATGCGCTCTTCTCTCTCCATTTTTAGAATCAAAACAACTAATGCCGTGAAAATAAAAAAAGTTGTGAGGATAAAAAAAATAATAATTTTAGCTTTAAGGGTGTTCAATCATATATCCTCGTGTTTTTATGGTGGTAATGATACTCGGATTTAATTTTTTTCTGAGGGTGTTAATCATCACATCAATGGTATTGGAGGCAATATTTTCAGGATGGTCGTAGATACTGCTGATAATTTCATCTCGTGAAACAATCATTCCCATTCGTTCAAGAAGGGTAAAAAAGAGTGCATCTTCTTTTTTGCTTAGAAGAATTGGCTTTCCCTCACTCATAATAGTTTTGGAAATCATATCAACGGTAATATTGTCAAATAGTAAAGTTGTTGGGGTAAATCGGCGTGAGAGGGCGTTGATTCGTGCGAGCAATTCATCAATATCAAACGGTTTTTCGATATAGTCATCCGCCCCCTTGTTGAGCCCTTCTATTTTGTCGATAACATTGCCATACGCACTCATAACAAGAATACCGCATTGAGGATTCTTGGTTTTTGCGGGTTTTATGAGATTTAGTCCTATGTCTTCTCCCATAAGATTACGATCCAGCAGAAGGATAGTGTAGTGATAACTAGCAAGATAATCCAAT
>CANMHZ010000105.1 GCA_947497635.1 Helicobacteraceae bacterium
GAGTTTACACACCGAAATGCGTCATCCTCCACGCGGCGTTGCTGCATCAGAGTTTCCTCCATTGTGCAATATTCCTCACTGCTGCCTCCCGTAGGAGTCTGGACCGTGTCTCAGTTCCAGTGTGTCTGATCATCCTCTCAAACCAGATACCCGTCATAGCCTTGGTGAGCCATTACCTCACCAACTAGCTGATAGGACATAGACTGATCTCTTAGCGAAAAAACTTTCCCGACTTACCTTAGAGTAAGAAGGAGTATCCGGTATTAATCACCGTTTCCAGTGGCTATCCCGAACTAAGAGGTACATTATCTATGGTATACTCACCCGTGCGCCACTAATCAGACTGAGCAAGCTCAGTCATCATCGTTCGACTTGCATGTGTTAGGCACGCCGCCAGCGTTCACTCTGAGCCAGGATCAAACTCTCCATAATTGGTTTGTCCAATCCTATGACCCAAGATGTTAAAATCATTGGCTTCATAAATTGTTATCTATTTTACTTTTTGGTGACTGGTTAACCCAGCCAAAGTAAATAGACGGTTGTTGTATTGTGTTGACATAAGGTCAACGTCTCGAAGCATAGCCTCAAACCGCTTAACCTACTTAGTTTTCAATGATCTCAAACTCAAACTTAACTCTTCTTTCAAAGCGTCTCATCGTTTGTGGAGGGGAATTATATGGAAATTATAGGGAAATGTCAAGGGGTGAGGGAAAGAATTTACCAAAATTCTCAACAATGGTTATTATGAACCACTATATAGAGAGATTGATTTTTTTAAACTACTATTTCCCGTGAGACATCGACCATTACTCCGATTTGACTCGTTCCACTTCCATGAACGACCCCTTGCATCGGTGAACAATCTCCGAAATCACGTCCATATCCCAAAAGAATATGTTGATGAGAGGGGACGATGTTGTTAGTTGGATCAAAATCAAACCATCCGAATCCTGGGATAAAAACTGAAAACCACGCATGAGAAGCATCGACTCCAAATAATTTTTCTTCTCCTTCTGGAGGAAGAGTTTCGAGATAACCGCTCATATATCGAGCTGACAATCCTATAGAACGCAATGCCGAAATCGCTAAATGGGCAAAATCTTGACACACCCCTTTACGCTCTTTAAACACTTCCGCAATAGGGGTACTAATATCACTAAATCCTGAAACAAACTGAAAATCGTGGAAAATACGTCCCATAAATTCCTCGACACTTTCATAAAGTGATTTATCTGTTGAAAAAGATAGCATCGCATATTCTCGTAAATCATGATTATTAAGCGATATAAAGTGACTAGGAAGACAAAATTGCTTGGCTTCAATAACATCTTTGGTATTTTGCCGCAGTGCATTCAGCACTTCTTCATAGCTTAATACTTTTGAATTTTCTGCCAACGTACGATGATATTCAAGTGCATCAAAATCTATTGAAACACACGACTTAGCGGTTACATTAAGATGATGATGTGATTTGCGTATAAGAAGATGGGTGAGGTGATTGCCAAAATAATCGTCGTAACTTTCCATCTCTCCAACCAATGGATCAATTGTAAGTGAAAAATCTATCAAGGTTTGAGTGGGGGTATTTCTTGGCTTCAACCGAACTAAATTGTGACTAAAACTCACCCACTGCTGGTAGGTGAATTGAGTATTATGATAAATATGGTACAGCATGGCTACTCGTCATAGTGAGAAAAATAGGTTTTTGAGAGTTCATCACTAGCAATAATCAGTTTGTCGGCGACACTAGAGAGAAGCTCATCCATCGCTTCACGTACAAAAGTGTCTTTTCTTACAGCGCATAATTGATCACTATGGCGTAAGCGTAACATCGAAAAGGCCTCAAATAGAGGTTCTTCGTATCGATTTAAATAGAGGGTATGTTTAAACTTTGGCAATTTTGGCACTACCTTTAAAAGTTGATTAATCTCACTGATAAGTGATTTTGGAAAATGGATATTCAACAATAAAAATTCACTCACTTGCGGTAAAGTGATCGACGAGCGGTAATGGGCGCGGTAGGCATTTAAACTTTCATTACTACTTAAAAGTGTTTCGAGTATCTCGTATTCACTAAATGGCTCGTACACTGACGTGAGCATAGAACGCGCTTTGGCAATTAAAAGTCCTGAACGCTCCAGTCGTGCCCCTATATCGTACAAAATCAACCCTTGTTCCGCAAAAAGACTCTCTTCGATAAGAGCTTTATACGCCATTAATTGTACTAATAACCCATCCAAACCTGAAATCATTTTTCGCTGGCTTGGCTGTGATTGACGAGAAAAAGTGTTCCATTCCCGTACGAGACGCTCCTGAATTCGCCACGATTCAAGTGGTAAAAGATTACGGGTGCTGGTCGATGCACCAAATAACATAGTTATCACTTGAGAGAGTGACCCAATACGATGCGTATCCGTCATAACCGACCATATCTCTTCAAGAGGATCGGAAGTTTTTTCTCTCCCTAAAAATCCTGGATAGGTCATACTCAAATGTGTCAAGGTATTACAGAGAATCTCTTGTGCTTGTGTATCTCCACACGTCTCATAACGCGTTGCATTGGCAAGGCTTTTTAGGGTTAAACGAACCATTCTGGCACTCATCACAACTCGCATCAAATAACGTCCCAACCAAAAAAGATTTTCGGCACGGAGACTGGGGATGTTTTCTAATGAATTTTCAGTGACAACCGTATTCATAAAAACAGTTGTATCCTTTATAGGGGAAGATTGAGACATACTTTGCGTCATCCCTTGCATACTCTGAGTCATCGAATTTGAGTCATCTAGTATCCATAAATCTTTACTGCTTCCACCATTTTGACCTGTAACAAATAGAGTTTCATCACTGCTTCCAACTCGAACCAATGCACCTGGCATCACTTCATACTCGTCATGGGTTGCAATAGCAAAAGAGCGAAGAATTACTTTTCGAGGTTTTATCTCTCCATCAATAAGCGTTGGAGCTGTTGTAAACAGTACTTCTTCTTGCCCCACATAGCGGTATGGCTCTTCTAAAATCTTGGTATAGAGTGATTCTTGTTCTTGAATTGATAAGTTTTTACCGATATACGTCGAGGGTTCATCCCCTTGACGGTCAATTGTTTTGAGTATCAGTTTGGAAATATTCTCGCGTACGTACTCACGTTCTTTCTCCTGACCGCACCACCATGTGGCGATCTGGGGCAAAATCAATTCTTCATTTAAAAAGAATTGTGCCAATCGAGGCATAAAAGGGTGGAGTCCAAGATTTTCTAAAACACCTGAGCCTAAAGGGTTCGCCATTGAAACCCCTTTTCGTCTAAGTACCTGCGTCAGCCCTGAAACACCCAATCGTGATTCTGCGCGTAACTCTAATGGGTCACAGTAGCTCTCATCGACACGACGAATAATCGCGTCAACGCGACGGAGTCCTTTGAGACTTTTGAGCCATAATGATCCTCCTTTTGCCAATAAATCTTGTCCCTGCACGAGAGTAAGTCCTAAAAAAGAGCTCAAATACGCATGTTCAAAATAGGTTTCGTTGTGAGGTCCTGGAGAGAGGAGAACATTGAGAGGTTCATTTTTAGTCGTATTACCAAGCCCTAAAATCATTGATTTAAAATTTTCAAAAAAAGAGAAGAGTCGCTGAACGTCAATGTTAGTATGCAGTCCCTGCATGGCACTGTTCATCGTTAAACGATTCTCTACCGCATATCCCAACCCTGATGGAGCTTGTGTTCTGTCATTAATCACCCACATTTTTCCATCAGGGCCTCGTGCTAAATCGACGGCTACTAACATCATAGGGTGTTCTAAATGACCAAATATTCCATGCACTTCTCGCAAAAAACCGTTGTGTCCATAAATAACTTCTGCGGGGACGATGTCTTCTTTTAAAATTCGTTGCTCACCATAAATATCTTTGAACAGTAAATTAATGAGTTTCGCGCGCTGTTGCACCCCTGCTTCAATGATTTTCCACTCACTGCTTGGCAATATCAGTGGGATGGGGTCAAGTCGCCATGGTCGGCTCATCCCATTGGGATCATTATAAACATTATACGTAACACCGTTATCTTCGAGTCTCCAATCAATCTCTTGACGTTTGGCTCCCAATTGATCAGAGCCTAACGTTTCAAGATTGATTTTTAGTTGCTTCCAATGTTCTCTGACATTTCCATGTTCATCGAACATCTCATCGTATGACGACCCTTTATAATTCGTAAACATCATTAGGAATTTGGGCTCCACTTACGACGTAAATCGAGGGTGTGAGGATATTCCATCGTACTGCTTAACTCTTGATATGCGAATGTTTTTACTTTCTTATTCTTGGAAAAACCGCGTAATGTTTCCCCTTTTTCGTTGGATTCTTGCTCTTTGATCGGTGCTTTAACTGCTTCTACTTCCCCTTGAGTATGTCCAAATCCCCAATATCGGCTGAAACGGCGTGACTGCGCTTCAAGAGAGTTAATCGGGAAAGTATCATACGTTCTTCCCCCTGGATGAGAAACCGAATAAGTAAAGCCTCCCAATGATCGCTTGCTCCATGTATCAACGACATCAAATACAAGCGGTGTATCTACCCCAATTGTCGGATGAAGTGCTGACCACGGTTGCCATGCACGATAGCGTACTCCTGCAACAAATTCACCCTCTACTCCCGTAGAACTTAGGGGTACTTTGACACCGTTACACGTAAGGATGTGTCGTTCACTCACAAAATCTTTGACTTTAACTTGTACCCGTTCTAATGATGAATCGACGTAACGAGCTGTCCCTTGAGAACTGGACTCCTCACCCAAAACGTGCCACGGTTCAATCCCTGCTCGTAATTCACACTGAACCCCTGCAATCGTATCCATCCCATAAAGAGGGAAACGAAATTCGAAAAACGGATCAAACCAATCCAATTCGAACCCATATCCCTCGTTTTGTAAAAATTCAACCACATCACGAATATCGTCACGAACATAATGCTCGATCAAAAATTTATCATGAAGCTGTGTTCCCCAACGGACGAGTTTATGCTTGTACGGTTTGTGCCAAAAAAGCGACACGAGAGTACGCACCAACAACATCTGCATGAGAGACATTTGAGCATGAGGAGGCATATCAAAACCACGTAGTTCTAAAATCCCCAATCGCCCCGTCGAAGAGTCCGGAGAATAAAGTTTGTCGATAC
>CANMHZ010000106.1 GCA_947497635.1 Helicobacteraceae bacterium
ATGTACTTCACTTAAAAATCCAAGCTTAAAAGTCCCATTGCCTAAACCTGTCCCCCAAATACCCCCATTGTGAATGGCATTCATCGAGTGACCGATTTGATACGCCTCCTCTCCATTGGCAATGCGTAAATGTTGCGCTATCGATTCAGGGAAAAAAGCGAGAATAGTACTTTGTGCCGATGCCCACCATGAAAGAATACGATCCATTCGGTGGGGTGCCATGGCAATAAAAAGAAGAAAAAATCCCACTGCCCCCATAATAAGACTGAAGAAAAAGCGCAAACTACTCCCTGCAAAAAAGAGCATAAGTGCAAGGGTCAAAGAGAGAACAACCACCTGCCCTAAATCATTTTGGACAATTGCAATCAAAAACATCACCATAATAAACAGCCCTGCATACGGGGCAAAGCGTTTGAACTCTTGAAATAGCCCCATTCCGCCATGGTGTCCCAGTTTTCGGGAAAAACTCCATGCAAGAAAGTAAACAAATCCAATTTTAAAAAATTCTACAGGGGCTAGGGAAAAACCAACAATCTTGATCCACCGCTTCGCTCCACCTACTTCACTCACTAAGAAAGATGGTAAAAAAGGCATAATAAGCATCAAAACGATACTTCCCCAAAAGAGAGTCAATCCCAAACGATGAAGCCATATATCAGGATTAAGTCGTGAAATGATCCACATAAACATAATCGAAATAAAGGCAATAAGCAATTCACGCCACACGAAGTGCAAATTATCATACTCAAAATGGATAACGGTATACGCCGAAAGGGTATAGGAGCAAATAATCCCTATCGTAATCAAGGCAGTTGTTAAAAGAAATAATTTTTTATCAGGCATTAGATTTTACTTATAGTGTATAATTTTACAACAGTATAGCAAGTGACCATTAAAGAGTCGATAAAACAAAAGCGGAATGAATTTTGCTTTATAGCTAAAGATATGAAAAAAGGGGGATTGGGTTGTGAGTGTTGTTAAATCTCTCTCAGATAACATAGCTGAATCAGCACTGAACTACCGTGCTGCTCGTCAGGATATGATAGCTAGTAACATTGCCAATGTCGATACCCCCAATTATCGTCCTCGTGATATCCGTTTTGAAGAGGCGTTGGCACAAAAAAGTGCTGAACTTTATGGAGCCAAAGACGTAACACTCCAAATGACGAAAACAAGTAGTACCCATTTAGGTGGTTTGGATACCAGCAACCAAACCAAAGGAACCACCTTTTTTCGAGATGGGCATATGGCGCGTAATGATGGGAATAGTGTCGATTTAGATGTTGAAAGTAGCGAAATGGCAAAGAATTCTCTTATGTATACGGCTCTAGTCGCTGCTATGAAAAAAAATGGCAATATTTTCAAAAGCGTTATTGACGCTTCGGCTAAAACCTCGTAAGGATTTATTATGGCATTTTTAGACAGTTTTGACATTAGCGGTTACGGGTTGTCGGCACAGCGTGTTCGTGTCAATACCGTCAGTTCAAATATCGCCAATGCCCAAACCACCCGAACCGCTGAGGGGGGGCCTTATCGTCGGCAAGAAGTTATTTTTAAGGCAATTGATTTTAATACTATCTATAACCAAGCATTAGAACGTAGTACCAATCAATTGGGCTACTCCGATCCACTCAAAGAGGGATTGGCAGGGTTAAAGCCCAATCCTGCCATTATGAGTGTCGTTGTCGATAAGATCACCCGTGATGACAAAGCACCCAATATGAAATATGATCCATCGCATCCCGATGCCGATGCCAAAGGATACGTTGCCTATCCTAATATTAATCCTGTTATCGAAATGGCCGATTTGGTGGAGGCAACGCGATCTTACCAAGCTAACGTAGCAGCATTCGAAAGTTCAAAAACTATAGCAAATGCTGCAATCAGCATTTTGCAAGCCTAAAAGGAATTTTAAATTATGGCTGATATTCAAGCAATCAAACCTTTTTCAACTGCTGATTTATTCAAAGCAAAAACTACCAGCAGTGTTGGAAACAATGGTGTTGATTTTGCCCAAGAACTTAAAAATGCTCTTGGAGATGTCAATAAAATGCAAGTCCAAAGCGACCAAGCAATGAGTGATATTGCTACAGGGTCGGTCAAAGATCTCCATCAAGCCGCTCTCGCCATTGATAAAGCGGAAATCAGTATGAAACTTATGCTCGAAGTACGCAATAAAGCTCTTAGCGCGTATAAAGAAATTACCCGTACACAAATGTAACGGGTCTTTTTTTTATGCAGCATTCTCCCAAATCTCACCGAATTCTTATTTTATTTCTTTTCCTAACCCTTGGTTTTATCGTTTTTCTCATGGTTATGTTTTACACTGCCGTACATGAGCGCGACATCCCTTCTATCTATTCGGAAGAAAATTCCAAAGCACAACGAGGTAGTATTATCAGTGCTGATGGTTTTCACATTGCTACCACCCAAAAACTCTATAAAATAGTTGTTAATACCCGCAATATCGATCCGGAAAAAGAAGAACTTTTTATTCAGCTTTTTAGTATTTACAGTGCTATTGACCCTAAAGAGATTCGGCAACGCCTCCATACACGGCGTGGTTCAGTGACATTGAGTTATCACGTAGGGCCAAAAGAGGCAATGTATCTTAGAACCCTCGCGTTTGAACTTCGAAAATTGAAAGTTTTTATTGAATACGAACTCCCAAGTCACCAACGAGTTTTACAAGGACTTAATATCATCGAGAGTGGTGAAGCACGAGAATACCCCTACAAAGATCTTTTGTCCCCTCTTATTGGATATCCCCGTAAAATGGAGGAAGATGGCTACACGCGCATTTATGGAATCAAGGGGCTAGAGAAATTCTTCGATCAAGAGCTCAATCCTCAACAAAACAAGACCCAACGGGCAATGCGCGATGTCAATGGCTATCTTATCCTCAATAAACAAAGCTCTATTAAACCCCAAATTAATGGTTTTAATCTCAAACTAAATATCCCAATCGCCCTACAAGCGCGAGCCGAGGCGATTACCGATCGAATCAAAGAAAAGCTTCAAGCCGATGAAATCATTGCTACTGTTATGGAATCTAAAACAGGGAAAATTCTTATATTGGCAAGCTCCAACCGTTTTGATCCTAGTCATATTACGAGATCGGATTACCCTTCTCTTAATACCAATGCAATTGAGTACAGCTATGAACCAGGTTCGGTTATCAAGCCCATTATTTTTTCACTCCTGCTGGATCGCCATCTCATCAACCCCTACGATATGGTTAACGGACACAATGGACGTTATACCATGGGGCGTAAAACAATCGTTGATGAACACCCATTTAGCACCCTTAGTGCGGAAGATGTTATTGTCCACTCCTCCAACATTGGTATGGCACAGCTTGCGCAGAAATTTAATGGAACCGAGTTTACAGAAGGACTGAGCCGCTATGGATTTACCCATTTTAGCGGTATCGACTTACCGTATGAGAAACGTGGTTCAATCCCCAGTGCTGGTCAGCTCAATAATTATCTCTATAAAGCGATTACGTCCTACGGGTACGGAATGCGTGCCAATGCAATGCAAATTCTCAAAGCCTATAATGTTTTTAACAACGGAGGAAAAATTGTTAACCCAATGGTCGTTGATTCTCTGATTGATGATAACGGTCGCTCAATGCCCATGCAAGTACAAGAACCTCTTCAGGTCATTTCCCCAGCAACTGCACAAATGATGAAGAAAATATTGATCAAAACGGTCAATGTGGGGACGGGTGTAGGTGCAATAACTCCAGGACTAGAAGTAGGAGGCAAAACAGGAACAGCCCATATTGCCAAGAATGGTGCTTACGTCAATAGTTACCACACCTCTTTTGTCGGATTTGCAAATGACAAAAAACACACTTATACAATCGGAATTACCGTCATCAACCCACGCACCGTCTATTTCGCCTCCATTACCGCAGTCCCTGTCTTCAAGGGAATCGTTGATATGATGATCGAACAACATTACCTCACTCCTGATCCCAAGGCTGTAGCGGCAGCAGCTACACAAACGGCACCGGTACAAGTACACTAAAAATTAGTTTGTCAATTGGTAATAATCACCTCGCACCCAAGCTCCAGCTTGGGAGTGCATACTAAGGTCAAATTTTACCGTATTGTCTGCATTCCCAATGTGGACATTGGGAACGAGGAAAAACCTGCTCTAGAATAAAACTCTTTTAACTGTAAAAGAGAAAGCTCTTTCTTATTTTTTTGCTGCACCTATTTTTAAAACATCCAATGCACCATAAACCAATGCGCCGATAAAAGCAATAAATGCTGCAATAATTAAATACTCAATCATAACTCTTCTAGCTCCTCTATAATAGAACGGACTCTTTTTTCAATAAATACAATCAATCCACTTAAAATAAAAACTGAAATACAAGCCAACACTATTCTAATGATTGCATCATCTCTCATATTTGAAGCCAACCATCCCAGCAAACTAATATCAGTTAACACTAAGATTCCAAGCCACAACCGAAATTGATTAATTGTTTCTTTTATTTTATCTATTTTAGCCATGGGTAATTATATCAGAAGAATAAGAAGTTGAGGTTGGGAATAAAAAAGACACCCAAAAAAGGGCATCTAAAGAAGAAAAACTTAGCTGTTACGCTTTTTGATAATTTCTTCTGCAACGTTACGTGGAACTTCTGCATAGTGATCGAATTCCATAGAGTAGCTTGCACGCCCTTGAGTTGCTGAACGAAGGTCAGTTGAGTAACCAAACATTTCAGAAAGTGGAACGAACGCATCAACAATTTTGTTACCTGAACGGTCACCCATATTGTTAACTTGTCCACGACGACGGTTAAGGTCACCGATAACGTCACCCATGAAGTTTTCAGGTACTTCTACTTCAACTTTCATCATAGGCTCTAAGATTGCAGGGTTTGCTTTACGGCAAGCCTCTTTGAATCCCATAGATGCTGCAAGTTTAAACGCCATCTCAGAGGAGTCAACCTCATGGTATGAACCATCATACAATGTAACTTCGATATCTTCGATAGGATAACCTGCCAAGACACCTTTAGCCATTGCTTCTTTACACCCTTTTTCAACCGCAGGAACGTATTCTTTTGGAATAACCCCACCTTTGATTTCGTTGTGGAAAGTATAACCAGTACCA
>CANMHZ010000107.1 GCA_947497635.1 Helicobacteraceae bacterium
AAAATTTGTCATGTTACCATCATAATCAATCACCAACACAACCACTACAGCACTGCAACAACTTCCACGATACAAATACTCATTTAACAGAGAAAATAAATATTTATCTGTTAACATAATAAAATAAGCCCTTGCATATTTGCTATTATGTAACAATTATGCTACTTAAAAAGAATCCTAACTCAGTTCTTGAGGGGACAATTCCGCTATAATTACCCTAGACTGAATCTTAAGGCTATAAAAATGAATTTCTTAGATGTAAAAACGGATTATGCTTTTAAAAAAGTATTCGGAAGTGAAAACTCCAAGGCGATTCTTATCAGCTTTTTGAATGCCATCGTGTATGAAAATGCTCCTCATAAAATCAAAGATCTCACCATCGTTGACCCCTATAATATTCCTATGATCAAAGGGGTAAAAGATACCTTTGTCGATGTAAAGGCGATTTTGGATGATGATTCCAAAGTGATTATCGAGATGCAAGTGCTCAATCACAAAGGATTTGAAAAGCGTGTACTTTATAATGCTGCCAAAAACTATTCTATACAGCTTACTAGAAATGAAGCTTATCATTTACTCAATCCCGTTATTGCTTTGAGTATCGTTGATTTTGTGATGTTTGAAGAGAGCCAAAATACGATAAACAGTTTTAAACTCATCGAAAAAGAGCAGTTTATCCATTATAACGATGATATAGAACTTATTTTTGTAGAGCTTCCTAAATTTAAAAAAGAGCTAGAAGAACTAAATAATATCAAAGATCAATGGATTTATTTTGTCCAAAATGCAGGAAGTTTAGAATATATTCCCAGTAACTTTGATGAAACTATCAAGCAAGCGCTCGAAAATGCCAATGAAGCCAATCTTACAAAAGATGAACTCGAAGCCCAGTATAAAAGAAAAGAGTTTATCTCGATTCAAAAACTTGCTGTTTTAAAAGCTGATGAAGATGGAATTGAGAAGGGAATGGAAAAAGGGCTTCAAGAAGGGTTAGAAAAGGGGATGGAACAAAAAAGTATTGAAATTGCCAAAAATCTTCTTGATGTACTCGATAATGAAACAATTTCTCTAAAAACAGGACTAA
The DNA here is from genome assembly GCA_947497635.1 of Helicobacteraceae bacterium. Lineage (GTDB taxonomy): Bacteria > Campylobacterota > Campylobacteria > Campylobacterales > Sulfurimonadaceae > Sulfuricurvum. The sequence continues at coordinate 1,085 of CANMHZ010000107.1, forward strand.
GTATTACAGTCATTCAGGATTTAAGATTGTAATACTTAGTTCTTATCTCAACTGATTAATTTTCAAAACAAACTCTACCTCTGCTTTTGATAGGCGAAGTTCTTTGGCGATAGAATCCACTTCAAGCCCTTGGTTGTAGCGTCCGATCACCTTTTCATCGTCCAATCCACTAATTGAGCTGGGGAGGGAGAGATTACGTATTCGCTCTTCCAAATAACGTAGACGATTCTCTGTTTTATCTTTATACGCACCAAACGTTCCCTCTATGTGTCCTAAAGCTTCCATGATCGGAACGGACATTCGATTGATATCATGATCAGCTTGTTCGTGCATTGCGCGCGAAACGATAGGGGCAGACTCTTGCAGTGAACCAATGATTTCTATCTCTGCGGTAAGGCGTTTGTCTATTTTATACAATTCACGGTGAAGCTCCTCAACCGCTTTGGCAATAGAGTGAAGTTTTGTATTGGTTTCATTCTCTTTCGTAATCGTATAATAGATAATTCCCAATACCAACACGGACAGGGTAATCAAGATGGCTGCAATTTCGAAACTCATTCATATCCCTTTAGCTGTCGTATCATCATACGTTCACGCGCGCGCATATAAACACCCCATTCACTTTCATCCTTGGAGTGCATCTGAACGATTTTTGCTAATGTTGGGGAAAGAGCTTCAAAATAAAATAAAACTTCACGTCTAGGATGGATAGGGAGTTCCAATCGTCCATAGTAACGCTTCGAAATCTCGAATAAAGGTTGAGAAAGTTCAAAATGTTCCAATCCAATTTTCTCAACTTCTCCGTGATGAGCTAGAACCATTCGTGTCGGTGCATTTCCTAATATCAAATGTTCTAATCTATCCATTTTACGGTACAACTCAACAATCATATGCAAGACAACCGGATCGCTCTCGCTTGTGTCCCCTTTTGCCTTTGCTGATCGTAGCCATTGACCTATCGCATCATCATCTGTTTCACTTCGTGTTCCAAAGTCTCGTTCAAACTCACGCTCTCTCTCATTTGTATCTTCAAAATCAATGGTTAAAGGAGCCTCAACTAGCCAAATATCACTCATCGTATCACCTCATCCAAAATTACGCATCCAAAAAATACAAATCCCAAATAGCCATTGACGGTAAAAAAAGCACGGTCAATCTTCGTAAAATCACGTCGTACCAAATAATGTTCATAACTTAACATAAGAATGGATAATAAAATACCGACCTGAGCCATCCATCCTAATGAAGCTTCAAGGACAAAAAGTTCCCATAAGAGAATTGTGAGGATATGAAACATCAAAGAGAGTCTGAGCGTTATAGCACTTCCATAGCTAGAGGGGATTGAGTGAAGTCCCTGATCTTTGTCGAACTCCATATCTTGCAGCGAGTACAGAAGATCAAATCCTGCAACCCAAAACATTACCCCAAGCGAAAGGAGAATCGACCAAAATGGGATGGAAGCACTTACTGCAATGGATCCTGCCAACGGAGCCAACCCCAATGATATTCCCAAAATAATATGCGCCATCGAACTAAAACGTTTAAAATAAGAGTAACTAAGCAAAACAAGTAAAACAGGGATACTGACGTAAAAAGCCAAAGGATTCACAAAATATGCTACCCCAATAAATATCAACCCATTCGTGAGAGTAAAAATAGCGATTGAGCCTCCCGTAAGTCGACCATCAACGCTCGGTCGGTTAGCAGTACGGGGATTATGAGCATCATAGACGCGATCCACATAACGGTTAAAGCCCATAGCGGTATTGCGTGCACTAATAGCAGCTACAGCTCCTAGACCTAAAAGTTCAAAGCCAAACCATCCCTTAGCCGCTACTACCATTGCCATAAAAATAAAAGGGAGCGAAAAAATGGAGTGTTGAAACATCACTAGCTCATTAAAATCTCGTAAACGTTTGGCTATTCTCTTCACACAGAACCTTTTTTGTATCATTATTATTTATTTTATCGTAATTTCACTTTGAGATATAATGTCACTCATGAAACAACTTGCACTCATCGGCTCCACTGCATCAGGAAAAAGTGCGCTTGCCTTATCACTTGCGCAGGAACATAACGCCCTCATTCTCTCCATCGACTCTTTGAGCATCTACAATGAGATTGATATAGCTTCCGCAAAACCTTCTCGTGATGAGCTTGCACGCATTGAACATTTTGGTATCAATACTCTAGCAGCCGACGAAACGGCAACTGTTTTCATCTTTATTGATGAATATCATCGTGCGCATGAAGCTGCAACTTTACAAAAGAAAAATCTTATCCTTGTCGGAGGAAGTAGCTTTTATCTTAAAAGTATGGTGGATGGATTATCCTACGTCCCTAAAATTACCGATGAAACCAAAGCTATTGCTACTGAAATGTTACATGATCTTAAGGGAGCCTATCTCTATTTATCCCAAATCGACCCTCTTACTATGCACAAAATCACCCCTAATGATTCCTACCGCATCGAAAAAATGCTCCACCTCACGCTCCAAACTTCAACACCACCCTCACAATGGTTTGAGGCACATCCACCCAAGAGTATTATCACCCATTGCCCTATTCTCAACATCGACATAGATAGAGCACATTTGCGAGAACGTATAGCCTTACGGACACACACCATGGCACAAGAGGGATTGATTGATGAAGTGGCAGAACTAGAGCGTCTTTATGGAAGAACCCCTAACAGTATGAAAGCGATAGGGATTATCGAAACGTTGGAATTTTTGGATGGGAAAATAACGAAACAAAAGCTTTTAGAAGATATTTCAACCCATACGGCACAACTCGCCAAGCGACAACAAACCTTTAATACTAATCAGTTTGCACTTCAGACGAGAGGGAGTGTGGAGGAGCTTGCGAAAATAGCTACAACAATCCTAACGCATCCTTAGCCAGTTTTCCCCATGCCGAAGTTTTATCGGCTTTGATACTAGTATTAAAGGCAATTTTTGCTTCACTGTTTTTTCCAAGCTTCATAAGCAATGAGCCCAATAAATAGTGTTGACGCGCTCTTTTTTCATTGTTAAGGGTACGGGAATTCAAACTTTTGAGGACATCAACTGCCTCTTTGTTCTTCTCTCGATTCATTAGTGACTGAGCGAGGGTAAACTCAATAAAAGGGGATTGGGTGTACGTTTTGGTTCGCTCTTGCAACGTTAGCACTTTTTGAGAATAAGATTGGATCATCACTTCATCTTTGCGTTTTACCCCGAGAACAACCATTTGCGTGTAGCGCTCAATGTCTTTAAAATCAACTCCGAAAACACCCTCACACCCTTTGATATATCGAATCATCCCCTCACCATCACCACTTCGTTGTGCTGTGTCAAACATCAGTCGATAAATATCATTAAGAGGAGGATTTTTTTGCGTCTCCAACAAGGCTATAAGCTCTTTACCTGCTTGGGTCGCCTCTTTGTATTTGCCCTGCGCGAAATACGTCTTTACCGCACGCGACAACCACAGTTGCAATTCTCCAATATCTTTGGATTTGAGATGTTTGGTTACCATTGTTTGAGCAACAGGAAAATTACCCATCTGCAAAGCGCAATCAAAGGTTAAACCATCCCACTGCACTGGGAGTTTGATCTTATACATCTTTTGCATTGATAGAGCTTCCGAACATTTTAACGCTTGGAGCTTTTGCTTGGTTATTTCGACGGCACTTTGTGTAATAATAGTATTAACTTCAGGGTAAGCGGTTGTATCCAGCTGATACAAATCATTTTCCATTTTCAAAATTTCGTCATACTTTTTCTCTTTAAAAAGGAGCTGCTCTTTTTTATAAAGCGCTTTATGTCCAATAGAGTCATTTCCGTATCGCTCGATTAAATCATTGTATTTTTTTATTCCGCTCTCTCCCTTGGGTTCCTCTTTTTCAAAAAACAACCCATCTTTGGCTCGTTGAATTTCATCGACGGAATCACCATGAGGATATACGTTCAGGTACTCATTAAACGCATCAAGCGCTTTTTGTTTCTCCCCACCGCTCGCATACAATAATCCTAAATTTTTTAATAATAATTGATGTTCATCT
>CANMHZ010000108.1 GCA_947497635.1 Helicobacteraceae bacterium
GGGTGGATGCTCTATCTCACCGATGCAATTGATGAACTAAACGTGCTCGAAGAACAAAACAATGTATTGGTGCAACAAATTTCAGAAAATTCTCCCGATGCTTATCACACCAAAATAAAAATAGCCATAAAATCTCTTGATAAAGAAAAAATCCATACCGCAGAACTAGACGCAGATAAACAAGCCATAATTGATCAAATCTCTGCTTCCAAAGGGCTCATTTTTGACAACAAACACTATGCTAGAATGCTTGATCTATTGCTAGAAAAATCGGTAAACTTGGGACTTAAAATTGAACTCATGGAGTCAGTGGACACCGATGAACCCTACTTCGGAAAAGTTAATAAATATAAAAAGCTGACGATAAAAGGAATTGGGAATTTTCCTGCTATCGCTGAATTTGTAACCTTTATCGAATCACAAAATGCCCTCGTTCAAATGGATACCCTCCATGTCGAAACGGATGAAGAGAAGCCTCACTTTGAAGCTGTTATCCTCTATATGGGAGTTGCATTATGAGAAAACTGGTGATTTTTATTTTTGTATCACTGTGTTTGTCCCAACTGCTTTATGGGGAAATGTATGATCCGTTTCGTAAAACTGCTAAACACAAAGTAGTCTCTCTCATTCCAAGTGCAACGCTATTACCCCCACCGCCGTTGATGGCGATGACTGTACCTCCTCCTGCGACGATTCCTCTACCGCCACCTCCTCCACCCACTCTCGTTACTGCTATTATGAACGAGAAAGCATTTATTAATGGTGCGTGGTACCGTGTTGGTGATCGCTTTAATAACCATGAAGTAACTTATATTCAGAATAATTTTGTCGGTCTCAAACAAAACAATCGACTCACTATGATTGCGGTAGGAGAATCACGTCACGTACTTAGCACGAAGGAAGTTCCATGAAAAAAATTATACTCTTTTTACTACTAGCTCTATCGTTGGCACACGCAAATGAGTGCGATACCAAACGCTTTAGCCTCAATGCTCATAAGAGTCAAAATTCGGGATTAACCCTATTGGATCTTTTACGCGATGTCACCCAAACATGTCATATAAGTGTCGTATTTGACGATAATCAAGCGAAAGATCAGCTCAGAAAACCGCTTGATATGGTCAATATTGAAGACTATGGAGTAGATGAACTTTTTGCCTTTATCTTTGATGACCACAACCTCTTTTATACCTACGATAAGGAAAAAAGGATTGTACGGGCTTCCTACACAAAAACAGTCAATTTCAATGTTGATTATATCAATATGAATCTTCTCTCAACAAGCTCATCCAAATCAATCACGGTTGGAGCAGGAGGCTCAAGCACGGGGTCAACGGGAGGAACTACTGGCGGTGCGGTCGGAGGAAGTACGGGGGGAACTACGTCAGGATCAACAGGTGGATCAAGTGGGGGAGGCTCGAATAGTGACTTCACAAGCGTACGGGCTGTTTCAACTTTCACTTTTTGGGATCAGCTTCATGATCATGTTCAGCAAATTCTCCAAGAAGGGGATGAGAACAATAGTACCCTTAATAAAACCCTTGTCAATCGTGATGCTGCTGTCGTAAGCGTCACAGGAACAGCCCGCCAACTCAATGCTGTCAAAACGTACCTCGATAAACTCGAATCACGGATGCACTCTCAAGTGATGATCGATGCTTACCTCATCGAACTTACCTACAATGATTATAGCTCTATGGGGGTCAACTGGAGTAAATTCGATCTCGCCCTCAAAGGTAACTATAGCAACTATTCGAACAGTGCCAACAACCTAAACCCTTTGGGTGCAGGAGGACCTGTCTATTCATTTGGCGTTAATTTTGACCCGACGGGGCTTATCAATTTTCTAAAAACGTATGGGGATGTAGAAGTCCTCTCAAACCCAAAAGTATTGACACTAAGCAATCAACCAGCTGTCATCAATGTCGGTCAACAACTCAACTATCTCTATGCCAGCGGTGCTTTGACCACCACAACAACAGGCGCGCCCTCTTCATCAACCATCACGACGCTAGGATCAATATTCGTCGGGCTAACGCTTAATATTATCCCTGAAGTAACCGATGATGGCTATATCGTTATGAGGATCAATCCTGTAACCAGTGAACTTCTTAATGCCTCGGATATAGGAACGTCAACAACACAGACAACGGCAACAACGAATCGGACTATGCCTCCCGATACTCGTGTCAAACAAATGACCTCCATCGTCAAAGTCAAAGATAAGCAAAAAGTGCTTATTGGAGGACTTATCGAAAAAGCAACCACTAAAAATGATACGAAGGTTCCACTTATTGGAGATATACCTTTCATTGGGAGACTCTTCCACAATACGGAAAATATTATCAAAAAAAGTGAGCTCTTTATTCTCATCACCCCGACTCTCATCAAAAAAGATATTTTTCCTACTATTGATGATGCCTACATGAAAAAGTTGAACTAAGATGTCCCAATGGCTAACCGCAGCAGAAAAATTTGAAGAACGTCAAGAGAGTCGGGATTATTTTGAGGTGCAGGCTTCATTAGGGGCGATTGAGAAAATCAAAACCTCTCTTAATGGAACATTTCGACAGCTTATCTTTCTCTTGGGAGAACCGGGAAGCGGAAAAAGTTTTCTTCTTCACCATCTCAAAGAGATTTGGAAAAATGATCGGGACATTCTCCTTATCGAAACCCCATTTCTCACCCCTATTGATCTATTAAAAAAACTGCTAAAACATAAAGGGGTTGCATTTGATGGGGAAGATATTGAGAAATTTCGCCTTCAAGCAACCGAGATATATGCTACAACTGACCACCTTATTATGATTGACGAAGCGCAGTTACTCAGCACTGAAATGAGAGAATTTATCCGTATCCTCAGTGATTCCAAAGCATTTTGGTTTATTTTGGCAATGCACCGAAGTGAAGGGGAAATTATTTTACGTGCTCCTCATTTCAAAAGCCGACCTCACAAAATAATTGACCTCTCTGCTCTTAATCCCATAGAGTGTAAAAACTATCTTTATCGTGAGCTGATGCGTATCGGATTTTCAGAAGTTGCGGATGAAATCAAACCTAAATTCATTCTCCAAGCGCACCAAATAAGCCAAGGAAATTTTCGTAATTTCAAAAAGATTTTTTACCATCTTTTTCATCTCCTTCACTACACCAATGCCCATAATAAAACAAACTATTTGCGCCCATCCTCATGTACTATCACCATGGCAGCCATGAGTGCGGAGTTGATTCATGATTGATAATTTCGACCACCTTGTAGCGCGTTGCGTCGCCAAACGTCGCCGTATAATGATTCGCCGTTCTCTCTTTATTACGAGTGCAATTCTTTTCGTTGTGGCATTGATTGCAGGATATTTAGAGATGTTTTCTACACACAATGTCACGGTCACAACACCCAAAGTGCTAGTTGTTTCTCCGGCTAAAACTCCAAAAGCAGTAACGCCTCCCATCGATCAACATCCGATTACTATCCTGCCAATGGTTACACTAAAAGAGAAAAATTCAGATAAAAATGTTGAAGTTTCTCTCAAAAATGAGTCTAAAAAACCTCTGTATGTCCTCCAATTAACGTCCAATAAATCGTATGAAAGTGTCCGTGTATATTTATCCAAAATACCAAAACAGTATCAATCAGGAATGGGGATTTATCTCGTCAATAATTACTATACACTCCGCTATATTGATATTTATGATGCCAGTCGTATTGTCCCTCTTATCAATGAATTTAAAGAATTGGGTTTCCAGAGTCCTATCCTCTTCAAATACAACCCCGATCGTATCCCTTTGACAGATAAAATGGCGGCATTAACGGCGCTCACACCAAGTACCCCCAAGCAGCCTTCGGTAGAGATTCCTACGCAAGATAATCCAGTGCCAGTTGCTCCTCACAATAATACTAATAGTATTTTCAGTGTCACAAGCTCACCCAAAGTCCCTAGTGTTGATCCTAGTGGAACCTTTAAACAAAATCCAACCTACGAAACAGCAATAACAATAGCGCGAGATTTTTACGGGAAGAACAACTTTGTCGATGCTGCCACTTGGGCAAAAAAAGCGAACCAAATAAACCGTGAACAAGAAGAAGCATGGCTGTTGTATGCACAATCGTATTGGGCGCAAGGGCGTAAAAAAGAGGCAGTTGGAGTGTTAGAACTCTATATGAACTACAAAGATTCAAAAGCGGCAACAGAGCTTTACCGCACTTGGAAATCAAGCAGTACCAACTAAGGAGAAAAGGATGATTCGCCCACAAATTCGATTAGGAGATTTACTCATAGCAGAGGGGGTAATCACCCAAGAACAACTTGATTTTTCCCTTCAAAAACAAAGGGACTCTGGATTTAGTAAAAAAGTGGGAGAGATACTTGTAGAGGAAGGATTGGTCTCCCACAAGGAAATGGCGCTACTTCTTTCCAAGCAACTCAAAATAGATTTCGTTGACCTTTATGGTGAAAAAATCGATTTTCATGCATTAGCAAAATTTTCCCTATCTCTCCTCACCGCCGCCAAAGCAATCCCTTTCAAAGAAGATGAAGACTATCTCTATATCGCCACTTCTGACCCTCTAAATTTTGATGCCCTTGAGGTATTGGAACGTAACATCGCTACCAAACCACTCAAAATATATCTTTCTCTCGGGGAAGATATTAATCATATTTTTCAACGTCTTGAAATTATCAAAAAAACTCAAACCATTGCTGCCGAAGTCAAACGAGAAATTAATAATGAGGGAGCAAAAGGGGGAGATGGAGAAGCGAGTGCTGTTATGCAACTCATTAATCTCATCATTAAAGATGCTGTATTACGTCGTGCCAGTGACCTTCACATTGAACCTGATTTACGTGCTATGTCAGTGCGTACCCGTGTCGATGGTATTTTACAAGAGACCTTCGTTTTTGATTTAGATATTTATACCGCATTAAATTCACGAATAAAACTATTAGGAAATCTCGATATTTCTGAGCGGCGTAAAGCCCAAGATGGTCGATTTAGCCTTGATGTTGTGGGGGGAAAATATGATTTTCGTCTTTCAACCACACCGACCCTCTTTGGTGAATCAATCGTTATGCGTATCCTTG
>CANMHZ010000109.1 GCA_947497635.1 Helicobacteraceae bacterium
TAATAGCATCTGCAAATTTTTTCGGATCTTTATTATAAACACCATCTACTTTAGTTGCTTTTATAATTACTTCCGCACCGATTTCTACCGCACGAAGCGTCGCAGCTGTATCGGTTGTGAAGAAAGGGTTACCTGTTCCTGCTGCAAAAACAACAACGCGTCCCCGCTCTAAGTGACGCATAGCACGACGAACGATAAACGCCTCAGCAATTTGCTCCATCTTGATAGCACTTTGAACACGGACTTGCATCCCCTCATGTTCACACGCTTCTTGAAGGGCAATTGCATTGATAACCGTCCCCAACATTCCCATATAATCACCCGATGTACGACGGATAATTCCATCTGCCGCTGCGGTAACACCTCGAATAATATTTCCTGCACCAATCACGATGCCTACTTCGATACCAGCATCCACGAGAGTCTTAATCTCTGTTGCGATAAATTGAAGGATTTTTGTATCGATACCATACCCGTTTTCACCAGCCAAAGCCTCACCTGAGAACTTTACTAATACACGTTTGTAACCCATACAACCCCCTCAACGTAATTGTTCGGATTATACTTTATTGACGCTTTAAGGTTGCTTTGATTACACTCATGTTCCTAAATAATATGGGTATAAGGAGTTGTTGTTGAATTGGTTACGCACTGTAGTGGAAAAATTATTTCCAAAAGAATCACCACCCCTCCCTCACTATGGTCGCGCGATACACGCCCTTCCAAACCCTAAAGAACATGAACTTTTTGATCTCTCCGCAACGGCATTTAGTGAGAATAATATTCTCCTTGGATATCGCTATTTTTTAGAATCTCTTCAACATACGAATAATCATGAGCATCTCATCCTAAGCGAAACTGACAACGCCATTACCTTTACCCTCTATCAAGGTTCTGCTATCTTACACGGACGTATTACGACTGAAATCTTTTGTGCTACTGCTCATATTGCTAAAGCATCTGTGCTGCACGTTGCCATGAAACGACGATTTTTAGAACGAAATTTTCAGCTCACCTACTGTCGATTTAGTGAAAAAGAGGATGTTATTGAGCTAGGGATCAAACTTCACAATACAACCATTACCCCTCAAAAAATATTCTTTCCCCTAAGGGAACTTGCCCTCAATGCTGATTTTGAAAAAGAGTTTATCAGCAGTGAATTTGACGAGTCCGCTTTGCTTGAAATAGCGCATATTATCCCCTGCGATTTGGAGCGTACTCAACGTCTTTATGAAACAATGCAACATTGGATAGCCTCGACTAAATCCAGTCTCGTAGGGCTCCTCTCCAATGATAACAACGGTATGGCATCCTTTAGCTATCTTACGTTGTTGCTTCAAATCGATTACCTCCTCATTCCCCACAAAAAAATGGCAAAAGAGATTAATGAGAAAATCAACACCTATTTTATGGAGGATGAGAAACTCACGCAAGATAAAAACAGTGACTTAGAGATTTATTTGAATCAACTCTCTTCAATGCCCTTTGAAATGTTTAAAACACAGTTTTATCATGCTCCGACGACGTTTTCCCCTTTTGAACACGCTTTGCACGATGATATTGCGGAGTTTATTGAGGAATCTTTAGCCAAAGTACGCTGGTACAAGAACAACCATACCAACTATGTTATCCCTGTCATTTACCATTATATTGCGCTATATATCCTCTTCAACTACGGTATTCACCCCTCGTTACGTGCCCTGTTACATCTGCACGTTCAAGTCTACACTTCGGAATTCTTCGCCGATGAAGGGGAAATGAAACTCTATGAAAGCAGTACGGGAGTATTTCAAAAACAAGCGATCACCCGTATTATCGAAATGGCACTAGAGCCTTACCAAGCACGCTATAAAAATCTTAAGAATTTTGCCGATCAGCTGAATTTTAGCGACCTTAATCACTTTAGCCAAAGTTTTTATATCCAAATCAAAAATCTCGACTATCAGGAGGTTTGAGCATGAAACAACTCACCCAACAAACACTGGAAACCTCTATCGAAAGTATCGTACAAATCATGAACCCCTACGGTACGGGAAGTGGCTTTATTATCGGTGATCTCATCATTACCAATTCTCATGTCGTAGCCGGTCTCAAAGAGGTGGTTATCAGCACCAAAACCCTTCCTCGAACCATTGGAAAAGTAATTTACGATGATGATGCCTACGACTTGGCATTTATCCAATCCCCCTCCCCTATTCGTCCCGATCATCCCTTGCGTCTATGCAGTGGTGAAATCAATGATGGAGATACCGTTATCGCTATTGGTCACCCTTATGGGCTTAATTACTCCACCACCGAGGGGATCATCTCCAAAGCGATTCGTCTGCAAGGGGAAGTGGAATACATTCAGTTCGATGCTGCGATTAATCCCGGAAACAGCGGAGGCCCGCTTCTAAATGAAGAGGGTGAGGTGATCGGAGTCAATACCTTTATTATCCAAAACTCCAATAATCTTGGATTCGCCCTCCCCTACTATCTTCTTCAAGAGACGATAGAGAACTTTTTGGCTCTCAATACTACCGATATACTCCGCTGTATCTCGTGCAAAAACCTCATCGCAGAGTCTACTATCCATAACGACTATTGTCCCAAATGTGGTATTAAACTCGATATTGCCAAACGACGGCGTGAGGGGTATAAACCCGCAGGGATTGTAGCCTTGATCGAAAAAATATTAGAGAAATTGGAGATTAACGTCACCCTATCAAGGCGCAGTCAACGAAGCTGGAGATTTGAGACAGGATCAACTCGTTTGGATATTAATTATTATGATAATGGCGTAATGATTGCGGATGCCGCTTTGTGTCGTATCCCCTCAGAAAAGATTGAAGCACTTTATGATTTTTTACTCCACGAGAATGGTATTTTGGACGATCTTCAGCTCTCCATCGACGAGAACAGTGTCTATTTCTCCTACATCATCATCGACACTTCTCTCACCGAAGAAGATGGCGAACGGGCGTTAAAAGCACTCTATACCCTTATCCCTGAGTACCAAAAAAATCTGATTGAGAATTTCAATGCACCTGAACCGAAGTTTGATGAGTTTGAGTGATTGGATTCCCAATCACGTTGGGAAGGACGTGAATCTAAAACCCGCTCACCAAAAAATCTAGTGTAGCAATAATCTCACTTCGTCGCCCCATTAAAGAGCATACTTTATCTCCCAAAATATTTTTGTCAACACCTGAAAGTTCTTGAGTCAGCATAACTACTTTTTCCCCATTGATTTCAAATAATGGATTTAGATGTTGAATATTTTTGGACTGTCTCGTCAACGGAACGACTACGCGTGTGGATAATCCAGAAAGCAAATCTGCCTGAATATCGAGTAAATAAGGTATTTCTTCTAAACTAATCGGATTTATATTGCAATACACATCAAACTGTGCCATTAAAATCGTCTCAATCCATCACTAAATACTCCACGACCACTAACACGTTCATTATAATCATTAATAGCATCTTGATTTTGAAGCAACCATTCTTGTGATTTTTTTTCAATAATTTTTTGCGTTAAATATTCCTCTAGGCTTTGGGAAAGATTAATCTTCAGCTCTTTTGCCTGTTGAAGCAAGTCACTATTAACGCTAAGATTAGTCGCTTTTTTCGCGGCACGAGGATTGTAAATTGCCGTCATTTTGTCTCCTATGCGTATTATTTATGCGCATTATAGCGTGAAATACGTTTGAATCAGCTCCCATACTGATAATAAAGGATGATGTATACCATCAGTCTGCATTCCCAAGCTGGAGCTTGGGAACGAGAGCAAACCCGCTGAACTTTTTACTTGCCCGATTTTCTTCTATTACATTCTCTGCACAACATTTGGCAATTCTTAGCATCCGTTTTTCCGCCCTCATGCCAAGGGGTTGCGTGATCGGCTTCCATTTGACTTAGTTCAAAATCCTCTTCGCATTTGACACAAAACCCTTTTTGCTTTTCGTATGCTTCTCTTTTTTGATTATCGTTAAATGCTCGGATATTCAGATGTTTCTCTTTGCCCGTCAGGAGATATTCATATACCCCTTTTTTACTGCCGACATCCTCATCTTGCATTAATTTTGATATTTTGGCTTCTAATGTTTTGGGGTCTAAACTTTTATCATCTTTGTACTCATTGTACAAAATACCCCACGCTATCCCCTTCATCTCTTTACGATATTTGGGAAAAATAACACCCACCCAATCGATAACACTTTTAAAATACAACCACAGTTCATTCGCATTGGTGTCATGTTGATGGGTTGCCATATAGTTTTCTATGGTAGTTCTATTTCTTTGTGCAATCCAAGCAATAGCCGTCTCCAAATAATCTTGACGATTGACTGTTCCGCTCATATAGTGGTTTGCCATACTGTAGGCTACACAACCGTTTTTGCTAAAATACTTTTTTGCTTCGGTTACCCAAGAGCCACTATACACTGCATTGCGCAACTCTTGAACACTAAGCTCTTCTCCTGCAATGTTGATCGTTTTAAACCACTCTAATTTTTCGCTATCGGTTCCACTGCAAAAATACACCATCAATTTATAATCTAAAATCTGTTCTTGTTCATCATTTTGCAAATTGTTAAAATAGCGCATCATATAGGAAAAATCACCATTAATATATTGACTGATGGATATGGTTCTCTGCTGTCCATCTATCACCTCATAGCTGCCATCTTCTTTCATCGCCCAATACATCACATTGAGAGGAAACCCCTTGGTGACGGTATCAATCACTGCTTCTCGTTGTTTATCTTTGTAAACAAACTCCCGCTGATAGGGGGGTCTTATGTCGAGTTTACCGCCAAACCCGACTACTCCGCTTTCGTCATTGTCTGTATAACCGCTTGTAAGTTCTCGTATAGTTATTTCTTTTAGTTCTATACCAAACAAACCTCAAAAGACTGGCTTTAGCGTCTGAAAGTTGTCATTAATTCTAGCGCCTACTTTATCCAAGATAGTCTTCCATTTGATGTTAAAAAAATCTCGTATTGTTTTCTTGAATACGGTAATTGATGCAAACACCTGAT
>CANMHZ010000110.1 GCA_947497635.1 Helicobacteraceae bacterium
GCCTGAACTTCCCCCTGGGACACAGTTGTGATTAAGAGGATTGAGGGTTTTGCCATAACAGCTACTCTCTGTCGTCGAACCCATTGCAAACTCATCCATATTGGTACGTCCAAAAGGAGACATTCCATTTGCTAATAGTTTTTCAATAACGGTTGCATTGTACGGTGCTACATACCCTTTAAGGATATTGGAACCCGACGTTACCGCCCACCCTTTGACTTGGATATTATCCTTGATAGCAATAGGAATGCCTTCACCAATATTTTCAACATCAATATACCCGTTTAGCTCAGGGTACGCCGAAATTTTAATTTTCAACTCTTCTTTGAGGGCAGAAAGTTCCTCACGTGATAGTTTTAACGCCTCTTTTAGTGTTGTCATACACTCTCCTCTCTTTTACGTTTTGCACTTTTAACCATCATAATACCAATACCAATCAGCACGAAAACAGCACCAACCGTTTCAACGATCAAACTTGCAGGGACACTTTGTGTCACATCTACCATTACGCAACAACCGTTGCACAACGCTCACAAAGACTCTCTTCATTTTCGCTATGGTATTTCCAACAACGTGGGCACTTCGCTTTGGAAGCTTGAGCGACCGTAAATGTCTCACCTTCAATTTCAAAAGTTCCCAAACTATCGCTCAATTCACAAGCACACCATTTAGATACAACCAAGAACTCTTCAATATCCACTTTTTTCATCGCTTTTACGAGAGGTGATTTTGTTGAAATTACAAGTTCAAGGGTATTTTTAATCACTTTCTCTTTTTTCAATCCATCAACAATTTCATTGAATTTTTCACGAATGAGCTTCATATTGATCTCATCCCACTTACTCTCAACCGCTTCAATCGGCGAGTAGGTAATATCAAAAATATCCCCAGCACTTCCTTTGATAACAGCAGGTGCACTGTCAAAAATCTCATCCGCCGTATAGGTCAAGATAGGGGCAATAAGTCCCAACATAGAACGTGCAATAATTGCCATCGCGCTTTGCGTTGAACGCCTTGTGGAAGAATCTGCCCCATCACAATACATACGATCTTTGGTAATATCGATATAAATACCGCTCAGTTCATTGACGATGAAATAATTCAATCCGCTCATCCCTTGAACGAAGTTGTACTCACCGAAAAGTTTATGGGTCTCATCAAAAACGTCTTTGGCACAGGCCACGATCCATTTGTCAATCTCTCCCATTTCACTGTACGGAACGATTGTCTCCAATCCATCAAGGTTGGCAAGCATAATACGGAAGGTATTACGAAGCTTGCGATATTGTTCTGCTGTTTGCTTGAGGATATTGCCTGAGATTTTCAAATCCCCTTGATAATCGCTCATTGCAACCCACAAACGCAAAATCTCGGAACCGTACTCTTTGAGAACGCTGTCAGGTGCGACAACATTCCCTTTGGATTTGGACATCTTCTCACCCTTCTCATCGACGGTAAAACCGTGAGTCAAAAGAGCTTTATAGGGAGCAATATGTTCCACTGCTGTACTCAAGAAGAGTGATGATTGAAACCATCCACGGTGTTGGTCAGAACCTTCAATATACAAATCTGCTGGATACGTTCCTGCATCGTAGTTGCGTGATTTGAGTACCGCATTCCATGTCGAACCGCTGTCAAACCATACATCCAGAATATCGGTCACTTTTTCAAGGTCATCCGCTTTGTACGGACACCCTGGGTAAAGAAGTTCTGAAATCTCCATAGAGTACCACGCATCACTTCCGTGCATCTCAAAAATCATCGCCGTAAAGTTCAACGTTTTCTCATCCAAGATGACTTCACCCGTTGCTTTAATACGGAAAAATGCAATAGGAACCCCCCAATCACGCTGACGTGAAATACACCAATCAGGACGATTTTCAACCATAGAGCCCAAACGGTTACGTCCTGTTTCGGGATAAAACGTTGTTTTTGCCACTTCATCCTGCGCAATTTGACGCAATGTTTTTGTTTCACCCGTAGGGATGCCGTCCACAGAGATAAACCATTGTTTCGTTGCACGGAAAATCAACGGAGTATGAGAACGCCAGCAGTGAGGATAAGAGTGACGAAATTTGGAGACTTTAAGAAGCGACTCCCCTAGCAGTTCTAAAATCGGCTCATTCGCTTTGAAAATATGCATTCCGACAAATGTTTCAGCATTAGGAAGAAGTTTTTCGTGCACCAAAGTTGCATCATAACACCCTGTTTCATCGACAGGCATCACGACTTCTAGGTTATAGCGAAGTCCAATACGGTAATCGTCTTCCCCATGCCCTGGTGCAGTATGAACACACCCAGAACCATTTTCCATCAAAACGTGTTCACCCAATACAAGATGAGACCCACGACCATTGAGAGGATTGATGGCATAAAGATTTTCGAATTTTTTCGCGTCGATTTTTTGAACAATAGTGCCACTGAGGACACCCTCTTCTATCATCGCTTCATAGCGTTTTTCGGCAACAATATACCCATCACTTGTACGAATATAAATTTCATCAGGATTAAGAGAAATTCCCGTATTAGCAGGAAGCGTCCACGGTGTCGTTGTCCAAATAACAATAGCGGCTTTGCCTTCAATCCCTGCACGAATTTTTGCCTCATCGGAAAGCTCAAACGCAACATAAATCGAATAATCTTCTTTATCTTCGTATTCAACTTCCGCTTCAGCCAATGCCGTTCGCTCTGCCCAACTCCAGAAAACAGGTTTGGAACGCTCAATCAATAACCCTTTTTTAGCCACAGCACAAAGGGTACGATAGATATTGGCCTCAAATTTGTAATCCATTGTGAGGTAGGGATTGTCCCAGTCGGCAATAATCCCCAATTTTTTAAACTCTTCTCGTTGAATAGTAACAAATTCAGAGGCATGAACACGACAAAGACGACGTATTTCCGCTTTACTTAATAGCTCTTTTTTCTGTTTTCCACCGAGTTTTTTCTCCACTTGCTGCTCAATAGGCAACCCGTGACAATCCCATCCGGGGGTAAAACGGACAGATTTACCGTTGAAATAATTGTATTTGACAATAATATCTTTCAAAATTTTATTCAGCGCATGCCCAATATGGGTATTTCCATTGGCATACGGAGGACCATCATGCAGCGTAAAACTTTGCGAGCCTTTGCGATTAGTTTTCATACGTCCGTAAACATCTGCAGCAATCCACGACGCATAGCGAAGAGGTTCATTGTTAATCAAATTTCCGCGCATCGGAAACTGTGTTTGTGGTAGGAGGAGGGTATCTTTATAATCCATTTGGGATCCCTTAAATTTTCGATGTAAAAGTTGTGCATTATAGCTTTTGAGGGATTAAAATTTGCTGTCACTGTGTTATACTATCCCAACTTATCTAAGGATGTGTGTATGAGACGAGACGTACTTTTTGTCGGAAACAAGTTAATTTTGAATGAGTCATACGAACGTTATATTCTTCGAAGCATAAAAGAAAAATTTTCCTCCATTGATTCTATTAGCTATTTTGAGGAATCAGATAAGGGGTTATTCCTTCATCTTGAAGGTCTTTTGAAAACCGATTCCAAACTCGTAATTATCACTACTAAAAGCACTTTCACCATTATTGGAAAACTACTTAGTACCGTAAGTGGAGACAATCAAGTATTACGTGATGCTATGCTTATCCCATCTCGTGCAACTCTTTTTGATGTCGGTAGTTATTTGCTCCCCTATAATAGTTCTGAAATCAATGTAATTTTAGCCCATGAAGGGAAAACTCTCCCTCCTATTCTCATCGAGGATGAACAAAAATGCGGTTGGATTCATGTTTTTAATGAAGAACTTTCCAGTGTCTCCACCCTCCTTGAACCATTAGCCCAAAATTTCGATGTTCGACTTGAAGCTTCTGAACTCATAGAGGGGTGGGTAAAAGTCAAAATCACGGCTCGCCGTCATGGTAATATGGCACAATTTATCGCCTCTTCCAAAGGGCTATTGCATCACAAAGTCATTGCAGCGTCCAATATATCCGCTTATATCATCGAAAAGCTCTCGCGGCATCACCAAAAAATATCATTTGCAGAAAGTTGCAGTGGCGGATCGCTTGCCTTTTATTTTACCTCTCAAAATGGTGCTTCCAGTGTTTATGAGGGATCACTTATCACGTATGATAATGTTTTAAAAGCCAACTGGCTTGCCGTCGATGAGTCATCACTTGAAGCACATGGAGCCGTCAGTGCCGAAGTTGTTAACCAAATGTCTGAGGGAGCACTGAATGTTAGCTACGCTGATTTTGCCCTTGCCATTAGCGGTGTGGCAGGACCAACGGGGGGGACAGAGAGCAAACCCGTTGGAACCGTTTATATCAGTGCACGCTCCAAAATAGTCGTTCATACAGAACGCTTTCACTTCGAGGGAGATCGCAACTACATTCAAGAACAAAGTGTCTTAATGGCAATTAAAATGCTCATTAATATCGATCGTGACCTATTTTTTAGTTAATTATTCATTTTCTCTTGACAAATAGAATAAATTCCCCTATAATTCCGCCCTCCCAATCGTACGATTTTCGGAAGATTGAAGAGGTCCCGTTAGCTCAGCCGGTAGAGCATTTCACTTTTAATGAAGGGGTCGATGGTTCGAATCCATCACGGGACACCATGAGAAACAGTTTTAACGGACCCTTTCGTCTAGTGGCCAAGGACATTATCACTTCATGGTAAGAACAGAGGTTCAAATCCTTTAGGGGTCGCCATTTGTTCAAAAGTAGTATCGACATCGGGAGTTTAGCTCAGTTGGTAGAGCGCTACCCTTACAAGGTAGATGTCACAAGTTCGAGTCTTGTAATTCCCACCATAGTGTGCGGCCATAGTTCAGTTGGTTAGAATGCCTGCCTGTCACGCAGGAGGTCACGGGTTCGAGTCCCGTTGGCCGCGCCATATTATTTGATTTTGAGTTTTTTTCGGGAGTTTAGCTCAGTTGGTAGAGCGCTACCCTTACAAGGTAGATGTCACAAGTTCGAGTCTTGTAATTCC
>CANMHZ010000111.1 GCA_947497635.1 Helicobacteraceae bacterium
GGTCAACATGTAGCCGTTCGTCTTTCAGGTGAAAACAAACGACAACTACTTATTCCTCGTGGATTTGCTCATGGCTTTGTTGTGCTAAGTGAAACCTGCACCTTTGCCTATAAAGTCGATAATTATTATAGCCCCCAATGTGATCGGGGGATTGCTTTTAATGATCCTGCTTTGAACATCGACTGGAGTGTAGAGACACAAATGCTCCAACTCTCAGATAAAGATACCAAACAGCCATTGTTTGCCGATGCTGACCACTTCACGCATGGAGACAACCTTTATGTCTAGCATCCTCATCACGGGAGCTAATGGACAACTGGGGAGTGAGATTAATGCACTAAGTGGTTTTTATCCCCACCATACCTTTACCTTTGCCGACCGCAATACTCTTGATCTGAGCAATCTGTGCAAGTTGGAAGATTATTTCGATACGAATACATTTGATGTCATTATCAACTGTGCTGCCTATACGGCGGTGGATAAAGCGGAGAGTGATGAAGAGCTTGCCAATACGATCAATCATCGTGCTGTCTCATTGCTTGCAAAAATTGCTAAAAAGAAAGATATTGCACTC
Organism: Helicobacteraceae bacterium; assembly: GCA_947497635.1. Taxonomy (GTDB): domain Bacteria; phylum Campylobacterota; class Campylobacteria; order Campylobacterales; family Sulfurimonadaceae; genus Sulfuricurvum. The sequence goes on from CANMHZ010000111.1 coordinate 575, forward strand.
ATTCACGTGTCAACCGACTATGTCTTTGATGGCAAACATTATCGCCCCTACATCGAAACCGATCCGACTGACCCTCAAGGGGTGTATGGACGAACTAAGTATGATGGAGAAAATGCGATTCTAACTGTTGCACCCAGAAATACCCTTATCATCCGTACTTCATGGGTTTATTCGTCCTTTGGAGCTAACTTTGTAAAAACCATGCTTCGTTTGGGCAAAGAGCGTGATAGCTTGGGAGTAATCTTTGATCAGGTTGGAACACCCACGTACGCACAGGATTTAGCCAAAGCGATTTTGGATATTCTTCCCAAAATCAATACTACAATACCAAAAATTTACCATTATTCCAATGAAGGCTGTGCGAGCTGGTATGATTTTGCAAAAGCAATATTTGAACTCTCAAATATCCAATGCACTGTAAATCCCATCACCACTGATCAATACCCCACCCCTGCAACACGACCCCACTACAGTTTGCTCAATAAAGCAAAAATAAAAGAGGAGTTTGGGATTACAATCCCTTATTGGAGAGATTCACTCAAAGAGTGTTTAAAAGAATTAGGAGAAAAAATATGAAAACCATTTTAGTCACCGGATGCGCCGGATTTATCGGGAGCAATTTCGTCCCTTATTTTTTAAACAAATATCCTGATGTTCGTTTGATTAACCTTGATCTTCTCACCTACGCAGGTAATATGGCAAACCTTAGTGATGCGCCCCAAGACGAGCGTCATATCTTCGTTCAAGGGGATATTTGTGATCGTCCTCTTGTCGAGTCACTTTTTTCTCAATACGACATTCGTGGAGTAATTCACTTCGCGGCTGAGTCTCATGTCGATAACAGTATCAAAAATCCAGGTGTATTCGTCCAAACCAATGTCAATGGAAGCTTTATCCTCATCGATGTTGCTTATAAATCGTGGATGGAAAAACCATTTAGCTACAAAATAGGGTATGAGAATTGCCGTTTTCACCATATCAGTACCGATGAAGTGTACGGAACACTTGGAGAAACAGGACTCTTTACTGAGGAAACATCGTATGCTCCTAACAGCCCTTACAGTGCTAGTAAAGCGGGAAGTGATATGATCGTTCGCTCTTATCACCATACCTACGGTATGAATACGGTTATCACCAATTGTTCCAATAACTATGGTCCCAAACAACACGATGAAAAGCTAATCCCTACGGTTATTCGAAAAGCACTCGCAGGTGAAAATATTCCCGTCTATGGTGATGGCAAAAACATTCGTGACTGGCTCTATGTCCTCGACCACTGCAAGGGAATTGACTTGGTTTATCACAACGGAAGATCTGGAGAAGTCTATAATATCGGCGGACGTAATGAACGCAATAACAATCAAATTGTTGAACGTATTTGTAGTTTACTAGATGAATTAAAACCTCGAGAAGATTCACAAAGCTATAGCACTCTTATCTCCTACGTCGAAGACAGAGCTGGACATGACCGACGTTACGCTATCGATGCTACCAAACTGGAAAATGAACTGGGATGGAAAGCTCAAGAGACGTTTGATACGGGGATTGTTAAGACGGTTGAGTGGTATTTGCGGAAGTATATAAAATAGCTCTAAAATTTAAACATCTGAAAGAAGAATTATGAATTTGAAAAAGATTTCCTTACTCTCTGGAGTGGTTAGCATTTTATTATTAACGGGGTGTGCAAGTACGACTTCCTATCTCTCATCAAGTGGACCCAGCACGTCAAAAGTCAATGAGGTTAATGAAACTAACAGTGCCGTTCAGATTGTCGATGTTGATGATAAAGTAGCGCGTAGTTTATTAAATAGCAACAAGCAAGCGCAGTTTTCGGAAGCATTTACGGAAAAAACGAGTTCAAATTACACGGTTGGTGCAGGCGATGCATTGGAAGTATCAATTTGGGAGGCACCTCCTGCAACTCTTTTTGGTTCAGGGCTTTCGGATATTAAATCAGGTGGAGCTACAAGTAAAGTAAGTACATTTCCAGAGCAGGTTGTGCAAAGTAGTGGAATGATTAATATCCCTTTTGCAGGGCAGATTACAGCTTCTGGAAAATCGTTACAAGAAATTGAAAATGAAATAATCAAACGTCTTCACGGTAAAGCAAATCAGCCTCAAGTTTTGGTTCGTCTTACGCGTAATGCTTCAGCTAATGTTACAATAGTGGGGGAAGTGGGAGCGAGTGTCCGTATGCCACTTAGTCCAAGAGGGGAAAAGCTTCTCGATGCCCTTGCGGCAGCTGGGGGTGTACGCCAACCTGTCAATAAGATGACAATGCAAGTAACACGTGGAAATATCGTTCGCGCAATGCCCCTTGAGCGTGTAATTTTGGATCCGAAACAAAACATTGTTTTGCAACCAGGGGATGTTATTACGGCTATGTATCAGCCTCTTAGCTTTACGGTGTTGGGGGCGACAGGGAAAAATGAAGAGCAAAATTTTGAAGCGCAGGGGATATCACTAGCACAGGCATTGGCGCGTGCTGGAGGCTTGCAAGATGCCCGTGCAGATGCTCAGGGGGTATTTATTTTTCGTTTTGAAGATCCAACCGCTGTCGAATGGAAAACAAAACCTAATATGACACCAGATGGTAAAGTCCCTGTCATTTATCGAGTGGATTTGAAAAATCCAGCTACCTTTTTTGTTGCACAGGGGTTTCCAATACGCAATAAAGATGTTTTGTATGTCTCCAATGCGCCAGCAGCAGAGATGCAAAAGTTTCTTAATATCTTGACCTCCGCAATCTTTACAGTGACGGCACCTATGAGCTCAGGATTAATTAAATAGCGATGATTATGGACGTAACATGGCTAGTAGGAAGATTTTTCAAAAGGAAATTACCTACTGGAATTGACAGGGTATGTTTAGCGTACGTAGAGCGTTATGGGGACAAAAGTTGTGCTTTGATACGGATAGGTTCAAAATATCATATTATACAAAAATCCATTTCACAAGAAATTTTTACGTTACTTTTATATCCCGAAAAGGTTAAACATAGAGAGATGATTTGGTTGATACTACGTTCATTTTTTAGTGTAAACTCTTGTATCACGAGAGGAAAGATAATGTTTAATATCGGACATATGGGATTAGATAGAGAAGAGTATCCACGTGTCATCAAAGAAATGGAAGTTAAACCTATTTTTATGGTGCATGATCTTATTCCGATTCAATATCCTGAATATGGTCGTTTAGGTGAAAAAGAACGGCATATAAGAAGAATGAATTGTGTATTAGATACGGCAACAGCTATAGTCACAAATTCTCAAGCAACACTGGATGAGTTAAGCGAATATGCTGATGCTCATAGTAAGCCCATGCCAAACTCCATAGCTGCTCTTTTGGGGACTCTTGTTTTAGCGAAAGAACAATGTGATGCCCCTCTTAAGGTTCCATATTTTGTCATATTGGGGACAATTGAAGGACGTAAAAATCATTTATTATTATTGAATATTTGGCGAAATTTGGTAGATACTCTCGGTGATGAAACTCCAATATTAGTCATTATTGGACAGCGTGGTTGGGAATGTGAAAATGTTATTGATCTTTTAGATAGATGTGATAAATTAAAAAATTATGTCATTGAAGTCCCTCGATGTTCAGATGAAATGTTATCTGCATATTTACAGTACGCCCGTGCACTTCTTTTTCCTTCTTTTGTTGAGGGTTATGGAATGCCATTAGCAGAAGCACTAAGTATGGAAATACCAGTAATTGCAAGTGATTTGGGAGTCTTTCGGGAGATTGCTAGAGAAATACCGGAGTATATTGATTCGTTGGATGGACTGAGATGGAGAGAAATGATCATTGAATACGCACGCTCAAATTCATCTAAACGTCAGGATCAAAGAGAACGGATTAAAAAACTCGAATTGCCAACGTGGGAGTATCATTTTAATCAAGTGGATAGTTTGATTACTTTCATTGGTAATAAATAAATGAGTTACTTTTTTGGATTTTCTTATTGGAAACACCCTTTAATTGAACCTTTTTTGGATAAAAAACCAATTTTTATTAATCCCTTATTCGGAAAAAAATATCTGAAAAAAGCTTTTCAACGAGGGCTAAATAGAAACAGTTCTATTTACATCTGGGGCAAAAAGAAGTTTCCAGAAGTTGAACAGTATGCACGTGAAAATGCTATGCTTCTTTTTCGTGTTGAAGATGGATTTATCCGATCGGTAGGATTAGGTTCCGACCTGACTCAACCGTATTCTCTTGTTGTTGATTCGAGGGGGATCTATTTTGATCCAACATGCGAGAGTGATTTAGAATATATTCTTCAAACTCATGTTTTTTCAGAAATTGAAATTAAACGTGCAAAAGAAATTCAAAATTATCTAATTGAAAAAAAAATCTCTAAGTACAATCTTTATAGCAATGTGGAGTTAAATTTCCCAAAA
>CANMHZ010000112.1 GCA_947497635.1 Helicobacteraceae bacterium
GGTGAAACTCTCTATTTTAAAGCGTTCCCCTTCGCACGAGTAATGAGCCCTACTTTATGGAAGATTCGACTCGATGAGATCAAAATGACTGATAATCGTCTCGGATTTGGGAAAAAACTTATTTGGAAACGATCTTCTTAGGTTCAAAGAAGGTACACGGTTTTCCACTTGAACTGAGGACGACTTGAGAAGGGATCATTTTGGATTTAAACCCATACGCCTTGCACCCATGAGGCTGGTTGGCTTCCCACGTGACGAAATAGTAGTTACATTTTTGGCAGATTATTTTTTGCATAGTGGAATTTTACCGTATTATATGGTCGATTTCAACGTTCAACTCGAATTTATTGATAGAAAATCTTATTTCACGCTCTTTAAGAATCCGTTAATCACTTTTGGAATAACCTATTGCTATCCCTAATTGAAAGTGCAATATGTCAAATACTGTTATGCTAAAATCGAACCGCCTTGTTCATTTCGAATTGTTCGAAAAGTATTTTGGAAATCGAATATTTAAAAATTTTCTTTTGTTTAGTTATATCGGTCTCTTTTTGGCGCTGATTTATATCCCTTTTGATTACAGAACGTACGGTGCGACAAGTGAATTTTTGTATGTGCTTGGGGGTAGACTCACAGCAGTATTTTTTGCGATCATGGTTATTGTCTCTGTTATCCATCCCTTTTTTGAAAATCGACGTGTTGAAGCGATCACGACATTTGGAACCATGGGATTTAGTTCTGTTGCCCTTACTTACCTCTTATTTGGTAACCCTGTTTATCTCGTTGGCTATTCATGGATGTTTTATTTAACGGCTACGATGATGCTTTCTCCTCTTGTCACAAAGAAAATTTACCTGATTATGGAAAGTTTCCAAATTATTTTTGTTCTCTTTGTCATGGCATTGGTCGGGAAGAGCAGTGAAGATATTGTAACGTATCTCTTTTTTGCCTTACCGCTTGCAGGATATGTTTTTGCTGTTGTTGTGTTGAATCGTCGTAACGGTATAGAGTCGTATCAGAATGCTTTTGAGAACCATATTCTTATGTCCCTTGACGGTCTTTCTAATCTTCTTAATCGTCGAACATGGTACGAGATATCAAGACGGCACTGGAACAATGATAAAGGAATATCCTTTATTATGCTTGATATTGATCACTTCAAGCGTGTTAATGATACATACGGGCACGATTGTGGTGATCGTGTTATTGAGGCAGTTTCGGGTGTATTACTTGATGAAACACGAGAACAGGATGTTGTTGGTAGACTTGGAGGGGAAGAGTTTGGTGTTATATTACCTCAAACCAATCTTGATGAAGCAAAAGTAATTGCAGAACGTATTCGACAGAAAATTGAGGTAACTTTAGTTATTTACAATGAAGAAACGATTCGAGTAACGGTAAGTATCGGAATAATTGAAAAGAGTGATCAAATTGGTGATTTTAATACTTTGGTAACATTGGGAGATAAAAATCTTTATAATGCCAAAGAGCAAGGGAGAAATAGGATCTGCTATTAAAGATTAAATAGCTCAGATAACTTATTTTGCGTATAATTACGAACTTTTTTCTAAGGATTTTTATGAATAAATTATCAGCGATGTTACAACTGCAGCAACAACTCAACGATGCTACCAACGGATTAGGGTGGGAGAAGGGTGTTACCAAAGAGGGGAAGATTATTAACTGGCGACGTTGTATTACTATGGAATCGGCGGAGATGATCGACTCTTTCGGGTGGAAACATTGGAAAAGTATTGCTCAACCGACCGATTACGCGAATCTTCAAATTGAAATCGTCGATGTATGGCATTTTGTGATGAGTTTGGTGTTGGAGTTTGCCCATAAAAGCAAAGCAGAGAATATTGAAGAGTTAGCCCAGCGAATTGCAGCGACACCAGAATATAAAAAACTGCAATGTGACGATTCTTTGCCGTTTGGCAGTGATGATGCCCTTATGGTGAAAATCGAAAATGTGATGCGTCTCTCACTAATCCCTATCTCCCCTGAAATGATCGGGGCTTTGATCGAAGAGTTTTTTGAACTGAGCTATCTAGGTGCTCTCACTCTTGATGAGCTTTATCGTCTCTATGTAGGTAAGAATATCCTTAATCAATTTCGTCAAGATCATGGGTATAAAGAGGGAAGTTATATCAAAATTTGGAATGGACTAGAAGATAATGTCGTGATGAAGAAGGGGTGGGAGGAAAATCCAGAGATGACCCCTACTGAATTGTATGCGGTGCTAAAAGCAGCTTATCCCGCGTAAATTGCAGGAAATTCCCCCTTCCATCGTTTGTGACACCAAAACCATAATTTTGGGTGGTCACGAATCGTTTTTTCCAGCGCATTGACTTGATGTTGTGTTGCGTCTATGATAGACGTTTCATCGTTACGTTCGACGGTGATTGGATTTTCAAATGAAATGGTGTAGTGTCGCTCATCTACGCTCGTAATATAGACTCCGACAATAGGGGCACTAAATTTTGCCGATAATCCTGCTGCCGTGGAAGAGTGGTAGGTCTCATGTCCAAAAAAGGTAGTTTTGACCCCATAACGCTCGTTACTGGCTTGATCGATCATGAGAAGGATGGAACGACCGTTTCTTAGTGCTTTAGCAATGTGCTTGAGTGCTCCATTTTTCTCTGCTAATTCCATACGATGATTGGTTCGTGCTTCGAGGAGATAGGGATCAAAGGCTGCATTGCTAAATCCTTTGTAGATAGACGATACGGGGGTGATAAGAGAAGAAAGAGCAGCCCCTCCGAGTTCCCAGTTCCCCAAATGAGCCGAGACAAAAATAATCCCTCTCCCTTGCGCCAAAAGCTCATCCACGACGTTACGGTTTTTGAAAGTGACACGTTGCGCCAGTTCCTCCGGAGTGTTACGTCGGTTTTCCATTGTTTGCAAAAAGTTTAATAAAAGATTCCGATAACAATAGATTTCAATCTCTTTTTTTTGCGCTTTATTGAGGGTATTTCCAAATGCAAAGGTGAGATTGTTTTGAATAATACGGTTTCGTGAAAGGGCTAAAAGATGGGCGAGAGAGGCAAGTGCTATAAAAATTCCTTTTCTTATTTTGCTCGGAAGTTGCATAACTAGCCAATCAAAGAGTAAAAAAAGACGATAGAGAAACATCATACGAGTAGCTCCTTGGCTTTGGTTGCGATGAGGTGAGGATCGATTTGAGCTATGGAAAAATCATTGCGGTTAATGTGAAAAATATCGACTTTTGAGGAAGATTTTATTCCGATATTGATTGGCGTTGGGTAGATCATCCGCTCATTGGTTGGACCAAAAAGGGTGATTGAAGGACGGTTCATTGCCCATGCGATATGAGTGGGTCCCGTGTCGTTTCCAATAGTAAGATCACAATGGGCAATAAATTGTACCAGTTGCGTCAGTGACATTTTAGAGGTTATGATAGCGTTAGTGGAGTGTTCTTGTATCCAAAGGGCATCGTTGTATTCGGCTTCACTTCCCCAAATAAGATGACATGGAGTTGGGAGAAGATCACAAAGGGTTGAAAACTGCTCTTTTGGGTAACATTTACTTTTCCATGATGCACCGATCATTACCGCAATTTTTTTATTTTCAAAAGGTGAGGAGGTAAGGGGGAATACTGGAACTTTGTTAGAAATCAGCTCTTCAGAGTAGGGAATTTTTAATGCTTCGGTGATTACCATCACATTACGGCGAATTACACTTATATCGTAGGGGATGGAGGATGTGGAGTTATAAAACAACGCCGCAACTCCTTCTCGGGCACTTTTGCGATCAAATCCGTGCACTTTCCCTTTTAGTAAAGAGGCAATAATCGCCGATTTAAGAAGCCCTTGCGCATCAATGATATGATCGTAGGGTTCACGAGATTTGAGGGTATGGATCATCTCTTTTAGAAGGCTAAAGCTTTTGGTTTTTTTGAGCCGTTTGAGAGGGATGGGGATCACTTCATGAATGAGGGGATGATTGTAGAGGATAGGGGCAAATGCCTCTTCGACGAACCAATCAATGATAGCATTGGGAGTATAACTATGGATAATTTGCAAGACAACTGCCGTATTGACAATATCCCCCAATGCACTAAGACGGACAATGGCGATACGAAGAGGCATTGGTTGCATCAAATTATTTTTGGACAAGAGCAGCCAAAATCTTTTCAACAACTTCTGCTGGATTAAGAGCCTTATAAATCGGTCGCCCTACCACGATAAAATCAACTTTCGCTTCATGAGCCACATCAATTGTTGCAACACGCTCCTGATCTCCTGCATCTTCTCCAAAGGGACGAATACCGGGGGTGAGGGTGATAAAGGTATCGGTGGTAAGAGATTTGATCGAGGCACTCTCATACGCACTGCATACGACCCCATCCAGTCCTGCTTCGTGAGCATCTTGTGCAAATTGGTCAGCTTTGTTGGCGATATTTTCACCGTATACGTGAGTGAATTCTTCATTATCAAAAGAGGTGAGGGCGGTTACTGCGAGAACAAGGGGGCGATTTTCGTACGGTTCAAGTCGTTTCATCACCTCACGCATCGCTTTACGTCCTGCTGACGCATGAACATTGAACATATCGACCCCCAATCCCATAATCGACTCAGCAGCATCTGCCATTGTATTGGGGATATCATAGAGTTTGAGATCGAGAAAGATTTTAAACTCGGGATTGATTTTTTTGATTGCTTCGATAAACGGCTTTCCATCACGGATATACGAGCGAAGCCCCACTTTGAGCCATACAGGGTAGTGTTTTATTTTTTCAATCAGGTCTAAATTTTCTTTCATCGTTGGTAAGTCAAGGGCGACGCACAGTTCCATAATATGCCTTTATTAAAGTTGTAAAAGTATAGCAAACCTTAAATATTTTCCCCATTAACTCGGTATTAGGAAACGATTGACCAA
>CANMHZ010000113.1 GCA_947497635.1 Helicobacteraceae bacterium
TATTGAAATAGCAAAAAACTCAATAGCTTTGGGTCTTGATAACAAAACGATCTCTTTGATAACAAAGCTTGAAGAAGAAGTTATTGAAAGTTTGAGGAAGTCAATAAAAAACTCCCCTCCAAAAGAGGGATAAGAGTTTTAGCTAAAAAGAGAATTGACACTCTCATTGTGATAAACACGGCGAATTACTTCTGCAAAAAGAGGGGCAACAGTTAGAACCTTGATCTTATCACTGTGTCCACGAAGCTCTAACGTATTGGAGATAACCAACTCATCGAGTTCACCGTTGTTGATATTTTCGTATGCGTTACCACTTAGAACACCATGTGTTGCACACGCCATTACCGATGTTGCACCACGTTTTTTGAGAGCAGCGGCTGCTTTTACCATGGTTCCTGCTGTATCAACCATATCATCTATGATAATAATATCTTTGCCAGCAACTTCACCGATGATATTCATCACTTCCGATTCATTTGCTTTTTCGCGGCGCTTATCGACGATAACCATTTCAAGCCCTAATTTTTCAGCGAAATAGCGAGCACGCGTAACCCCCCCAATATCAGGAGAAGCAATAACAGGATTAGATAAATTTTTTGCCCGAATATACTCTTCGAAAATAATTGCCCCATAAAGATTATCAACGGGTATATCAAAGAAACCTTGGATTTGACCTGCATGGAGATCAATCGTCACAACACGATCAATTCCCGCTGTTTCAAACATATCAGCCACCAATTTTGCTGTAATAGGGACACGAGGAGCCGCTTTTCGATCTTGACGTGCATATCCGAAGTAAGGGACAACTGCAGTAATCGAACTTGCCGAACTACGACGAAGAGCATCCGTCATAATCAACAGTTCCATCAAGTTATCATTACTGGGTGCACCTGTACTTTGAATAATAAATACATCACGTCCACGAACACTCTCACTGATTTGAACGTTAATCTCTCCGTCACTAAAACGTTTAACTGAAGCTTTAGCAAGGGGAACATCAAGAGTTTTACACACTTCCGCCGCAAACTCGGTACACGCTGAACCGCTAAAAATTTTGTATCCACGCATTAATTATCCTAGTACCAAAATATAATGACGAGAGTATAACAAGAAATCACTTAGGGGTTGCTAATACTACGTTCTGTAATCTGCATTTATTTTGACATACTCATGCCCCAAATCACATCCGTAGGCAATAAATTCACCAGAACCTTGTCCAATATCACAATGGATCATAAACGCTGATTTTTTCATAACCTCTGCTGCAAACGGTTCAAGCTCATCATTAAACAATAGCTCACCTTGGCGGTAAACACACACCTCATCAAACCAAATACTAAGCGTTGCTTCATCGCACATCGCACCACTAGCTCCAACCGTCGATGCAATACGCCCCCAGTTAGGATCTTCACCAAAAAGAGCTGTCTTAACAAGGAGCGAATTACTAAGAGCTTTAGCGATCACTTCTGCTTCCGTATTGTTTAGCGCAGCAGTCACCTTATAGGTAACCAGTTTCGTGGCTCCTTCTCCATCTCGTACCATCTCCTTGGCTAAAAAGAGCATTATCTTCTCCAAAGCTTCTTTAAATGCTTTTGCCTCAAAAACACCACTTTTCCCATTCGCCATTACCAAAACAGTATCATTCGTTGACGTATCTCCATCAACACTTGCCGCATTAAACGTCGTATGGACACATTCGTCCAGAAGCATTTGCATCGTCACTTTATCCACCAAGGCATCGGTTGTAATAAAACATAGCATTGTTGCCATCGCAGGGTTAATCATCCCCGCACCCTTTGCCATCGCACCCATACGAAACGAAGTCCCATCCTCAAGCGTTACCTCGTAGGCGATACGTTTGCTAAAAGTATCCGTTGTCATAATCGCTTCGGAAGCAGCAATCCCCTCCGTACGGGTGAGATCAAAATTCATTGCCCCTTGCGCTATCTTCTCTTTGGGGAGACGCACCCCGATCACTCCAGTAGAACTCATCACAGGATTTTGAATCTGAGGAAACTGATTTTGAAGTGTAAGCATCACCTCATTAATATCTTCTATCCCTGCTTTGCCTGTCATTGCGTTCGCATTTTTAGCGTTGATAAGAACAAAATTACCCTCAAAATTTTCTTGTTCACGAAAGTGGCGAATCGGTGCGGCGGTCATTTTATTGGTAGTAAAAACAGAAGCGTTGACACAAAGAGAGTCCGAATAGATAAAAGCAAGGTCTTTTGCCCCTTCTTTTTTCAGTCCAATAGCAAGCCCATCGGCATAAAAACCTGATGCAGCACACACTCCACCCTCAATCATTGTTACTATAGCCATAAAAATCTCCAAAAAATAAAGTGCATTATTATAAAGGAAGAAGGTTAAAACAAAAGAGGATAAATATGAGATTAAGGAAATAAAATCGGGAAAAGTCCCGAAATTGTGAAAAGACTAGAGGGGAAGGTTACGAATCTTTTTTAAGAGTACGAAGCTCAGAAGCAGCAATACGAATTTTTTTCGTTGTTCCATCTTCAAGAGTAATACGTACTGTACGAAGATTTGGCAAAAAACGACGTTTAGTTCTGTTTTTCGCATGAGAAACATTGTTCCCGCTCATTGGGCCTTTACCGCTAATAGCGCATTTTCTTGCCATTTTGAGGCTCCTTGCGTAAATTTAAGTTGCGCATTTTATCCCAATAAACCCAAAGTCTACCTTAAGCAATAATCTTTATCGTCCCTAAAGTTTTCTTTAACGAACAGCATACTACAATAAACAAAAACATTGGATATTCTAATATTGTGATTACACCTGAAGAAGTAGCATTTTATATTAAAAACATTCCACCTGCGCCTAGTGTTGTGCGGCAAGCACTCCAGTTTGCACGAGATGGAGACCTTATTAAAGCAGCCAAGTGTGCGCAAGAAGATCCTGCATTGCGCCTTTATCTCAAAACATTGGTGAATCGCCCTATTTATGGATTTAAGAATGAGGTCTCAGATGTGGGGCAAATTTTTGGCATTTTAGGGGTTGCAGCCACGCAACAAACCCTTTACAATTATCTTCTAAGTTTACTGACACCAAAAAAGTGGGAACTTTTTGATCTTACAAATCACCAATTTTATGATTTGCAAGCTTCTCTTAGTAAGCAATGGGAAAATATTCTTCTATATCTTCATATCAAAGATAAAGAAATTTACAGTGCAATATCCCTTATTCCCGCTACGATCATTGTTTGTAATGCCCTCTTCGCATCGACAAAAAAGGAAGTGGAGCAACTACGAAGTGTCAAAGCTCTTGATTATAATACAATTTTAAAACGGTTGAGTGGATCTGATCTCTTCGACCTTGCTGCTCAAATTGGTCAGATGTGGGATATGAGCGATAAAACCATTGCCCTTATCCGCTCTGCTTCTGGAACACACCGTGATCTCCTTGGTGAGCGAAAAATATTGGCACAGTGGATACATCTTCTTCTTTTTTATGAGTTTTCACAAAGTGCTTACGTGAGTGCAGGTCTCAACGAATTTATCGACTTTCAAATCGATTTTGTAGATGACATTTATGATTCCTTTAGTCAGGTAATACAGCCATTATGAGAGCAACAGTTAAAGGACGTATTGGAGTTTTTCATTTACAAGGGTTTCTTGATGGGAATAATGCCCCCTCATTCTTAACGATAGACGATATAAAGGCCACTGAAGCTCTCCACATTGATATGCTTTTGGTTTCACTGAAAAAAGTAATTTTTTTCAATAAGAATGGATTGGATGTTTTTGTAAAACTTCTTACTAGCATACGTAATAGTAAGCATATTACCGTTGGATTTTGCGATTATGACCACAAAAAGTTTCAAACAATCAATATCTTTTATAAAGATGCGATTGATTTTTCTCTCTTTAAAAGTGAGAAAATAGCAGAACTTTTTGTATCCACGAACACAAGCAACCCTAAAACTGTCCTTTTGTACAATGAAGATCCCTCTCAGCGCTCTGCCATGGCAATCGAATTGTTTGATTATGGTCATAATCCTATTATTGCGCAAAGCTTTGCCGAATTTGAAACCAAAAAGAAAACACCCGATCTTTATTATGCCATTATTGAAGATACTCAGTTGGGATATTTTGGACAAAAAATAGCTACGAGGGTCACAGGAAATGCTATTATTTACACTGTTTCGAATTTTCTTGATGCCGAGATTGGAAATACATTTAATATCGCTTACCACAACAATTCGCTCAATGTCGGATTCCGCCTCTTTATTTTTGATGCCTATAAAGTTGTCTCCATGAATATTCATGCTCTTAACTTTTTCACTAAATTGGCAAGTTCGGCGGCTGAGTACAATGCTGCTATTTGTTTTGTCGGATTTAGTTTTGAGAAAACACCTGAAACTTTTAAAAATGATCTTGAAGATGCAGGGATAATGTTTTTTACTACGATGGATGATATTCTCAAAAATAAAGAATTATTGCAAGAATTAGGAGGCGGTGGTGGTGCAACCGTCAAACAACATCGTATCCTTAATAAAGCACTTATTAATGAGCTCTCTCATTTTATCGATGCCACTGTCTCTACGCTCAATATGATGACAAACGCGCAAGCGACAAAAAATTCTGTGCGTATTCAAGCCCTTACCATTGCCAATCCAACCGATCAGTTTGCTAGCTCTATCGGTTTTTACGGCGATATTGATGGACTGATTATCCTTGTTTTTCCCAAAACAATTGCCAAAAAGGCATGCGAACTTCTAGTTGGAGAGGGGGATGTAACCGATGAAGAAGTTCTCGATTCTCTTGCTGAGTTCGTCAATATCATCGGTGGACGGGCTAAAGTACTTCTCTCTGAAAATAAACGACGGCTTGATATTACATTACCACGTACCTATGCTGAGATGGATACCCTTAT
>CANMHZ010000114.1 GCA_947497635.1 Helicobacteraceae bacterium
GGTTCGTATTCAAAAAGTTAAGTTCATTTTCTCGAAACAGTTTTTTGTACTCGTAGTTGGTGGTTAGCACAGCATCAAAAGGGGTGTTTATCACTAGGTTAAAACCTGCACTTGCATAATTTTCATTGCGATCTAAATTGATCGGAAAATTTGTATACGTTGTAAACAGGTCTTTAAAACTATTGCCAGCAATATCATCCATATTGGTATCGATTGTCGCTGAGATACTGGTATGCCCCATCTCAATATAAAATGATGGAAAAAAAGTTTCAAACGCCATGGCAATACTGGAACGCCCATAAAATGTTTGATCACTCATGTTGTCAATGGAGATTTCAGGATTCTTATTTTTTGGAAATCCTGCGGAAACGGAGAGATTATCATAATTTTTTGTCAACCAAAGATAGTCATTCGTTTCACTGGCGTTTATATTCTTTCCCATATTATTAATATAGTATTGAATATTTGAGGCGGAGGTCATACTGACTTTGTTCCCTTTGTTCCCTTTGTTCCCTTTGAACCCTAAATCGACCCCTAGTGTGATAAGGGAAGAAGGTTTGAAGATATGCCGTCCATATCCTCCATACGATAGAATATCAAGGTTAAAATGTCCATAGTTAATAGCTTGTGAGGAGAGGGTAAAATTGAGTAAACTATTGGCTGTAGGGGAATAATTGATCACAATATTATTGGAGATATAGTCCCGTTGCTCATTAGATTTAGGCTGGCTGATATTTAAGACATCCAGTGACTCATTCATTGCCCTATATTGGTAAGAGACTTCAATCGCCTGTGAGGGGAGGACTAGAGGGGCTTTTGACTCCCCTATATAGTCAGCACTAAGGGTACTTTGAGCACCAACTAGTAGACAAAAACATACGAGGGAAGTCTGTAATTTCATTTCAATTCCATGTGTTTAGATAGATTGGGCAACGCTCAGCCCCATTTTTTGAAGCATCTCCAAATCAGTATGAACCTCTCGTCCTGCGGTTGTGAGATAGTTTCCTAGAACGATACTGTTCGCCCCTGCTTCAAAGATCTCATTTTGCCGTTCACGGAAGGTAATCTCACGCCCCCCTGCAATCATAATCCGATCCGCTTTATTCAAAATAGCCCGTGAAAGACGAATAAGATCTAGCGATTCATCCACCGTAAGCGCGCTTGGAGCCAGAGGTAAGGCAGCGTTATGGTGATAAAAGTTTAACGGCACGGAGACGGGATTGAGCGATTTTAGGGAGTGGAGCATACTGAGACGATCCTCTTGGGTCTCCCCCATACCAAAAATTCCCCCACTGATAAGTTTGAGTCCTACTTCATTGACATTTTCACACGTTTCATACCGTTCATCCCATGGGTGGGTAGTACAGACGGAGGGATAAAATTCTCGGCTTGTTTCGAGGTTATGATTGTAGGCACCTATCCCTGCTTTTTGAAGTTCACGGAGCTGTTCGACACTGGCGGTACCGTTACAAGCGATCAGACGAAGCCGCGGTACTTCACGCTTCAAGGTCGTTGCGATAGTACAGACAAAATCAAGCGTTTTATCATCCAACCCTTTTTGAGCAGTGACGAGACAAAAGCCCAGTGCGCCAAGGGATTCCATCCGACGTGCTTCATCGAGGATTTGATCCATCGGTTTTTGTTTATATCGCTCTATGTCGGCTTTGTATTTGACGCTTTGAGAGCAAAATTTACAATCTTCATTGCAGGTACCGCTGTTGATATTACAGATAGAACAGAGAAATATTTTTTTCATTTTTTGGATCTTTCAAAAGTATAATGGGTCTCTTCGAACGTTGCATCACCGATAGGACGGGTATATCGCGTTACCTTAAACAGTGTATCGGTAATCTCTAGCATGGCACACGAAGAGATAGGTTCATCGCGCGCACACGCCTCTCCCGGATTGAGAAAAAGGGTGCGGTTTTTAAAATCACACTCAAAGACATGGGTATGTCCGAAAAGAATCACTTCCGCATCGGCGTTCATATAAAAAGGGAGGTGCATAAGCTTGCATTTCGTCCCCGCTAACGTAAAATAGTGGGGTTCTTGGACGAGGTTGTATTTATTGTGAAACTCAACTAATCTGGCATCATTATTTCCATACACGGCGATGTATTTTAAACCACTATTTTTGAGCTGTTCGAGCATTTCAGGTTTGACAATGTCCCCTGCGTGGATGAGAAATTCGGCACCACACGCTTTGAGATGATCGATTACTTTTTGAGAACGCCCCACTTTGGAATGGGTGTCAGAAAGTAATCCTATTTTCATTGAGCCGACTCATTGGGTGTTCTATTTTTACATTTCGTACACTCATATACCTCTTTGTTTCGATACGTACGAGGCGCTAATGCCCCTCCACACCCTTCGACTTCACATTTATGCAAACTAGGCTCGAATTTGGAGATAAAGGTACATTTAGGATAGTGTTCACATCCCCAAAATGCTCCACGACGTGATTGTCTCCACATGAGTTTTCCACCACAATCGGGACATGGCACGTCGGAAAATTTCGTCTCTTGGTTGAGGGTTTTCGTATTTTTACACTCAGGATAGGCACTGCATGCCAAAAACTGACCATTACGACCGCTTTTTACTACCATGGCACTACCACATTTCTCACAAACTTCACTGCTTGCCTCATCCCCTGTTGTAGGATTGGCTTTTTGCGCAGCTTCCGTTTGTTCCGTATATTTGCATTTTGGGAAACCGCTACAGGCGATAAATTCACCGAAACGCCCTGAGCGCAAAAGAAGTTCACTGCCACATTGAGGACAGTTTCGCCCTAACGGTGTAGCCACTTTTAGACTGACAATCTCCGCTTTTCCCACTTCTATTTTCGCCATAAAAGGGTGATAAAAATCGAGGAGTATTTTCTGCCACGATTTCCCCTCTTCACCGATCTCATCAAGAGTCTCTTCCATTGTAGCGGTAAAGCTGGCATCAACAATCTCTTCGAAATGTTTTTCCAACAATTCTGTCACTGTAAAGGCAATTTCGGTTGGGATAATGGCACGCTTTTCGATTTCGATATAGCTACGCGCCTGAAGAGTAGAAACGGTAGGAGCATACGTTGATGGACGACCAATCCCTTCGGATTCCAGTTTTTTGATAAGGCTTGCTTCTGAGTAGCGTGAGGGTGCTTCGGTAAAATGTTGCTCGGTGCTGATACTTTGAATATCGATAGGATCTCCCGTTGTCAGTACTGGGAGAAGCTTATCTTTGTCATCTGTTCCCATTACACGGTAAAATCCGTCAAACAAGAGCTTACGCCCCGTCGCCCGAAACTCTGCTTTTTCACTTTCAAAAATGATACTTTGTTGTTCAAATCGTGCATCGTTCATTTGGCAGGCGATAAAGCGGTTGTAGATAAGCTTATACAGTTTGATCTCATCGGGCTTAAGGTAGGTCGCCGCAATTTCAGGGGTGAAAGAGAGCATCGTCGGGCGAATTGCTTCGTGTGCCTCTTGTGCCCCTTTGGATTTTTTCGTATAAACTTTGGGCTTTTCAGGGAGATACGCTTTTCCGTAACGGCTCTCGATTAGTTCCCGTGCTGATTCAACGGCTTCGTGAGCGAGATTGAGTGAATCGGTACGCATATAGGTGATAACCCCCGATGTCCCCTCAGGTGTTTTGACCCCTTCATAAAGAGATTGAGCCACCATCATCGTCTTTTTGGGAGAGAAACTTAGCTGTGATGATGCCGTTTGCTGAATCGTCGATGTCATAAAAGGAGGAGGAGTAGAAGATTTGCGCTCTTTGGTCTCGATAGCCCCTACTTTGAACTCCTCTTGTTTGAGGACCGTGACCACACGTGATGCTTCATCCCCTGTTTTGATCGAGAGTTTATCCATCTTCTCATTTTCAAACAACGTCAATGTCGCATCAATATCAGGTTTAAAAAGAGTATCAATCGTCCAATATTCTTCAGGGATGAAGGCACGAATTTCTCGCTCTTTGTCAATCACGATTTTCAGTGTTGAGGATTGGACGCGCCCTGCTGAGAGCCCTTTTTGGATTTTCGAAGCCAATAGTGGAGAGAGTTTATATCCCACGATACGATCCAACAAACGGCGTGCTTGTTGCGCATTAACGCGATCCATATCGATCACACGAGGGGATTCTAACGCGTGAATGATGGCATTTTTCGTAATCTCGTGAAACACGATACGGGGCAACGATTCGGGATCTTTGCCGATAGCGTGGGCAATGTGCCAACCAATAGCTTCTCCCTCACGGTCTTCATCGGTCGCGAGATACACAGTATCCGCTTTTTTTGCCAACTCTTGGATCTGCTTGACAATAGCAGTGCTGTCCTCGCTGATTTTATAATCAGGAACAATGGTTTCGTTGTCGATTTTTATCCCAAAACGGGCTTTTGGCAAATCACGAATATGCCCTTTGGAGGCAATGACCTCATATTCATTGGAAAGGAAGTTTTTTATAGTCTTAGCCTTGGCCGGTGACTCTACGATAATTAATTTCAAAGTGTTGAATCCTATATATATGGATGAATATCGAAAGTGTAACAAAAAAAATTGCAAAACTGTTAAAGTTTCTTTTTTATTCTCCGATATAGTTAGTAACAGCAAGGATGCTGAAACTTTAGAGCGTAAGCTCAACCATAAAAAGGATTTACCATGGGATTTAAAATTAACACTAACGTCGCAGCGATGAATGCACACTCAAACGCATTGATGAATAATCGTAATATCGATAGTTCACTTTCCAAGCTCTCTTCAGGGTTACGTATCAATTCAGCATCAGATGATGCATCTGGATTGGCAATTGCGGATTCTCTCCGTTCTCAGTCAAGTTCATTAGGACAAGCCA
>CANMHZ010000115.1 GCA_947497635.1 Helicobacteraceae bacterium
CTGGCTGGCTCTTTTGCCAGACAATGATAAATTAGAAGATTTTTATAAAGGGCATTTTGGTTTCTCATCCTATAAGGAAAAAACGAAGCAAACGTATCTTTTCTATAAAATTTAGGTCCCAGTTCTCTTGTTCCCGCGCGGAGAATGGGCACGAGGTGAGGCTATTTAACGTTGATTAAAGCGTGATATTCTCGATCCACTCTATCTCATCTTCTACGACAATCAATGCGTCAATACAATAATCGAGTGTGAACTTTTTTTGTTGGAGATAGGTTTGGATGGCACGGTTTAATTTTTGGAGTTTCGAGCGGGTAATATTGTTCACTGCTTGCTCATAACTCTGAGCACTTTTTACTTCGACGAAATGGAGTACATTGTCCTTGATCGCGATAATATCTATCTCACCGAAACGATTGTAAACATTACGGTCGATGATCTTGTATCCACGCGCATGGAGGTACTCACATCCACGCTCTTCAGCAATATCCCCTTTGGCTTTCGTATGCACCTATCAATCCAAATAGTCGGGTTTGATTATCTGAACTTTGATCGATTTGAAACGGGCTGTTTTGATAAGCTCATCGTGCTCATCACCGAACAAAAAGTTGATACGGCTTTTGGCATGGTGAAATGTCGTGAAGAGTGTCCCTTTTTTCACGGTGCTGCTTACTTTGACACGCAAAGGGGCACTTTGACCGTATTCACTTTTGAGAACGACGAAATCTTTGTACTCAAAAAATTCCTCATCCTCGACGCTCACGAGTAATGTATCTTCCGTATGACTTCGGCTTAGTTTTTCACATGCGTTGGTTTGGGCAGCGTTATTATAATGCACCAGAACCCGTCCCGTTGTAAGATAATACCCCTCATGTGTTGGTGCCCGTAAAAGCTCCTCTACTTGACCGCGTGGCTCGTATTGCTTATAGTGATACGAACCAATACCGTCTTTGGTACGGAAGTCATGAAGATGCAATACAGGGGTATCTTCTTCTTGCACCGGCCATTGCAATCCACGTAAACGATTGGCTTCAAGTTTTTCATAACTTGCTCCCCCAAAACGATTAGGAGCATCGACTCGCACCGCTTCCCATACATCTCTGGACGTTTTAAAACCAAAATCAGTCCCATATCGCTTGGAAATCTCCGCAATTACTTCCCAATCATCCGGCATCGTTACATGGATAAGCGGTTGTGAGAGGTGAATCCGACGCTCTGCATTGACATAAATTCCTGTTTTTTCGTAGGCGCTTTTTACCCCAAAAATAATGTCGGCAAACTTGGTAATTTCATTATCAAAAAGTTCATTGACAATTATCAAATCAAGATTTTTCAAAGCGGTATGGATTTTGTTTTGATTGGGATGGATATGGGCAATATCTTCACCGATATTAAAAAGGGCTTTGATTTTCCCATCGACCATTGCATTAATCAAATCAGGGGTCATCATCCCTATCTCTTTGGGCGGTTGATAATCGGGGGCGTAGTAGGGGAGCATCCCAACATCACACGTCCCTTGTACGTTATTCTGACCCCGAAGCGGCATTAGTCCCGCACCCCGTTTACCAATATTCCCCGTAATGAGCGATAAATGGGTAATCGCCATTACGGCATACGAGCCGTCCAAATGTTCCGTAATCCCAAGCCCCCAAAAAAAGAGGCTTTTGCGTGTTGCGTATTTGCGTGCGACAATACGAATCTCATCAGCAAGGGACTCATACCCCGGTATTTGAAGAAGATAATCGGGATTGGAATACGGATCATTGAGAACCGAGTTTTTGTACTCTTCATACCCTTTGGTACGTGTTGCGATAAAATCAACGTTGACCAAATCTTCGGTGATAATGACATACGCCATCATATTGAGGATCATCAAATTCGCTTCGTAGGGGATGCTGAGATGATGGGTCGCTGATTTCGAGAGCTGAATGCGACGCACATCGAGAACCGCTAACTCTACCCCTTTTTTGATCACATCCAGCATACGATTAGCAACGATAGGGTGCCCCTCGGTCGTATTGCTCCCCATAACGATCATAAATTCGGTCTCATAAATATCATCGAACGGATTGGTAGCCGCCCCCTCACCGATGGTTGTTCGCATCCCCTTTAGTGAGGGGGAGTGACAAACACGGGCGCAGTTATCAACGTGAGGAGAACCGACAACATGACGAGTGAAATGTTGAAATAAATACGACCCTTCACAACTTGTACGTGCTCCACCGATAGAGGCAAAACTGTGTGAACCATACTCATCGGTGATCGATTTAAGCTTTCGTGCCGCGAGTTCGTAAGCACCTTCATAACTAATTTCATAAAAATCGTGATCGACAGGTTCAAGATAATCCATATCCAAATCGGCGAATAAAGCAGCATTGGCGCTGAGAAATGATTTACGGACACGTGCATTACGTAACCGCTTGGGATGGGTTACAAAATCCCACCCTTGTTTTCCTTTGATACAGAGTTTCCCTTGTGAGACAACTCCCTCTTCTTTGGCAAAAATCTTTTGGATCTTGTTGTCTTCGACTTCGGCGGCAATATCACACCCTACGCCACAATAAGTACAAACGCTGTCGATGACCATAAACACTTCCTTGGGGTTAAGCACCCTTTTTAAAATTGAAGAAGTATATTATTTTGTCTCTTAAGGGGTGTGGAAGAAGCTGTATAAACCGAATCATTAAGTAAAATCTCAACGGAAACGGATAAAAATGTTTTTTCTGTGCAATTGCGCGAGTGATTCTTTTGACTCCCTGCTGTGTACTCAAGAAAAAAGGCATGGTAAAATTGTTTTTTTGCGTCATTTCCGAATCAATAAATCCCGGTAAGATTGTCATCACATCGACACCGTACGGTTTGAGTTGATACCGTAACCCTTCCGCGTACGCATTGAGTGCCCGTTTGGAACTGCTGTAGGCGATGGAGGTGGGCATGGAGAGAAGGGAAGCTAGAGAGGAGATAAAAATGATCTCTCCCGATTTTTGTTCTATGAGTTTGGGGATAATTGGCTCTAGTAGTGCATGAATACTCAAAAAATTGGTTTGAAACAATCGGTGAAAATCCTCAAAAGGGGTAATTCCGCCCGAATGACCGACAGAAACCCCTGCATTGAGGATGATACGGTCGATTTTTTCACTCGCGAGTCGTTCTCCAATACTGTACATAAGAGTAAAATCATTCACATCGGCAATAATGATTTCAACCGTTGCCCCCAGTGCCAAACACTCCTCAGCCACTTTTTGCAGCTTCTCTTCCCGACGGGCGATAAGAACAAGATCATTTTTTTCGCGTGCATAATAGAGAGCTAATGCTTCGCCTAATCCGCTGCTGGCTCCTGTGATGATTATGCGCATTTCATCTCCTCTTAATCGTTTGCAACACACTGTCATAACGATATTCAAGGACATCACCTGAGAGTATCATATCGATAGTTTGCTCAATAATATTCAAAGGGGCGATAAACCATTCTCTCGGGCTATGTCGTTGCCCTTCGTGATCAAAAATATCAATATTAAGACATGATGTACCGAAAAAGCGATGAAGCAACTGCTCAAGCTTATGAGGGTTCATGTTATAGCATTCATACGCACTGACGATGGAAACGGGAGCCATCAAATAGGTTGGTTCATTTTGGGCATTTTTGATCCGTTCTTTGACATCGACTTTCGAGAAACCTATTTTGTACAGATGTTCAATTGATTGAATATCGGGATGGGTGCTTTTGGACTTTAAAATATAAATAGTCCCTGAGGGTTCATCTTCATCAGTAATTGGACTTAATTTATCCAATACTTTATCGTCATGCTCACTTACAGCGTAGCCATCCTCAAAAAGCCCTTTCCCCAAAGAACGCATTAGCATATTGGATTGGGTCCCATTTTCAAATACACAGTAGGTTCTTCCATCAAGCTTTCTGAATTTATCTTTTTTTGCATCGTGTATTTTCGCGAGATAAACCATCACCCCTTTGAGAATAAAAAAGTTTCCTTCCTCTAAAAAACGTTCATTGAATTTAATCAATTTACGTTTTCCAGCTTTTAAATCGGCATGACATTCTTTAAAAAAGTGCTCGTATTGTTTAAACTCTTTACACGGCTCCCGTCTGGCAACCAATTGGGCTTGTTCCCTTTCTTGTGGAATATGTCTGAGAGTGAAAATATCTTCCGCATCGTCTAATATTCCAAACATATCTCCGTTCAAAATATCCTCGATAGAGTTGACTTCAACCTCTTGTTCAATTTCTAAAAGATTATGGCGGTCATGCGCTTGAAGTGAATCTATCTTGTCGGGATTTTCACGTAACCATTTGAGTCTTGAAAAAAGTGTGGCTTCTTGCATATCTTTCATATTTTTTTGGGGTTCTCGCTGATGTTTATCGATGAATCCATTGATCTCTTCAAAAGAGGCGGTGAGCCGTCCATCTTCGTTTCGTGCCAGTGATGCTTTTGCTTTTACGTCCAACAGCCCCAATGGATCATCGGCAAATATTTCGAATAATTTGCTACTGTTATCCATCAAGCTTGCATCTTTCGTTTGAGGTCTTTGAGGAAAACGATTGCCTCAGCCATTCTTTTTTCTTGCGCATCAAGAGCATTGAGATCTGGCTGCACCCCTTTGTCTTTGATAAACTGATTGATTTTAGGCCATAATACAATATACCAAACAAACCTCAAAAGACTGGCTTTAGCGTCTGAAAGTTGTCATTAATTCTAGCGCCTACTTTATCCAAGATAGTCTTCCATTTGATGTTAAAAAAATCTCGTATTGTTTTCTTGAATACGGTAATTGATGCAAACACCTG
>CANMHZ010000116.1 GCA_947497635.1 Helicobacteraceae bacterium
ACATGGCAACTATTGAACTCGTATAACGAGTTCAACACCTCTCATCCCCTTAAAAAGAACTTCATCTAAAAACTATCATCATCGTGTTACTCCTTGTTTAGTCCAAATTTCTTATAGTGTCACAATGAATTCGCAGTAAAAAAGGTAAATGAGATGATTCCATTCACAGATGAAGAGTTGATGCAACCAGTGTGTCACGTAATTGATAAAGTTCGCCCCTCATTAGCGCTTGATGGCGGTGATATTGCTTTTTTAAATGTTAAAAATGGAATAGTATATGTCCAACTGCAAGGTGCATGTGTAGGGTGTGGGAGTAGTGGGAATACACTGAAGTATGGTGTTGAGAGACAGTTACGAATGGATATTCATCCAGAGCTTACGGTTGTTAATGTACCGCATGGTATGGAAAATCAAATCAATATTTTATAAATTACGTTATTATGCTGATATAATCTAAAAAAGAGAGAGGGGGATAAATATGAAGATGTTATTGAAAGCCCTCAACGTAGCAAATGAACATTTTATGGCAGCTCGATATCGGGAGGCGTTGAGGGATTACTCACTTATTTTGAAAGAGAGTCCTCTATCCAAAGAAGCATATAATTGTGCTATTTTATCCGATATGGCAATGAGTGGAGAGAATGGTGCTGAGGCACTGTTTGATTACTACGCTATTTTAAAAAGTGAAGATGCTCAGCAGGCGGATATCGTTATTTCGGAAATTTTGGAGACGATGGACGGCACGCTTGATCAGTTGGCTAGGCTATTTAATGATAGTGGAATGCAACGATTGGATTATGTTGACGGCATTTTATACGATGAATTTAAAGAGCTTGTTCTTAGTGAAAATGATTTTAAGCGTATTTTTGAGAATATTATGTTTTCAACCCGTGTTATTATTACTGAAAAAGAAGATTTTGTTGATTTTCTTGATAATTTAATTGATAATGGATACAAAGAGATGGCGCTTAGTTATCTTGAAAGTGCATTGGGTGTTTATCCTAATGACACGCAACTTCGTAATCTACTACGTAGGTTAGCAAAAGGAAAAGTGCTTGAAAATTGAGATCCAAGGACAACCGTATCGGACTATATCGGAAAATTCAGCGGAATGTGATTCGTCGACTGCTTTTTTGGTGACAAAGCAAAATGAAAGATTTAAAGACGATGCGCTCAATCGTGGTGTCGAAACTATTTTGACTCCGGAGGAGTGTTGGTCTCTCTTTGGTCTTAATCGTATTAAAGTTATTGGTATTACGGGGACGAATGGTAAGACGACAACTGCGAGTGCTATTTATTCACTTCTCCTTGATTTGGGGCATAAGTGTGCCATGCAGGGAACTCGTGGGTTTTTTATGAATGATGAAAGTGTGGAGGGGAAAACTCTTACCACACCTACGGTACTTAATACTTATCGCCATATAGTCCAAGCGATTCAAGCAGGATGTGAATATTTCATCATGGAAGTGAGCTCTCATGCAATTGAACAGGAGCGAATTGCGGGAATGAATTTTGATCTTAAAATTTTGACCAATATTACGCAAGATCATCTCGATTATCATGAGAGTATTGAAGAGTATATTCGTATTAAGAATCTCTTTTTTGCGGATGAATCTAAGAAACTGATCAATAAAGATGAGCCCAAGGCAGAGTTTAATTTTAAAAATGCTTTTACCTACGGTGTCGAAAATCCAGCAACCTATAAAATTCTTGCCTATTCTCTCAATAATGGAGTAAGTGGTATTTTAAAACATTTTGAAGAGCATACTACCTTTGCAACGTCATTGCATGGATTTTTTAATTTATACAACATTACTGCAGCGATGGCAGCTGTCCATTTGGTGAGTGGAGAGCCGTTAGAGAAGATCGCAGAAGTTGTTGAAAATTTCGGTGGCGTGAGTGGGCGTATGGAGGTGGTGAGTGAATCACCTCTCGTTATCGTTGATTTTGCCCATACCCCTGATGGAATGGAACAGGTTCTCAATGCTTTGAAAGAAAAAGAGGTATTGGTTGTCTTTGGTGCGGGCGGTGATCGTGATCGCTCAAAGAGACCTATGATGGGGAGAGTAGCAGCGATGTACGCTAAAAAAGTATACGTTACGAGTGATAATCCACGTTATGAAGATCCTGATACGATTATTGAAGAGATTTTATCAGGGATAGAGGATAAAGCAAAAGTAGTAGTTGATGTTAATCGGCGCAACGCTATTTCTCAAGCTCTTCATGATAGAACGGGCGATGAAGTTGTCCTTATCTTAGGTAAAGGGGATGAAACTTCCCAAATTATTTACGATCAACACCTCCCTTTTGATGATCGTAGTGTTGCACGGGAGATTTTAGAGCAACTTTGACAACGGGTTAATGTGTATGGTGCGAATTTCGGTATAATTGCACCATTATTTTAAGGCTATTAAAGCCTCAATTTTTTAAGGAGAGTGCGATGGGTGTTCCACAACCAGCGTTTTATATTTTCAAGTGTGAGCAAAGCTCGCCTCCAGGTATGCCAAAACCAAGTTGTGTTAATCCACAAACTCAAGATTTATTTCAACATTTGGCGCAGACATTGATGCAAAAAGGGATTATTGGAACGGTGCAGCCTATTCGTACCTCATGTATGAATCGTTGCAATGTAGGACCTATAATGCTCGTTGAACCAGGTCATGTTATGTATTCTGGATTGACAAAAGAGAAGATTACCGAGATTATTGATCGTCATATCATCGGTGGTGAAGTGGTAGCAGAGTATGTTATCCCCTCAGAACTTTGGGATACGGCTATTAGTCCCGAGGCAATGATGAAGCAGATGGGGCGCTGAACCGATGTTAATCGAAATGCTCTACAGTAAAATTCATCGTGCAACCGTTACCGATGCCAATCTCAATTATGTTGGCTCCATCACTATTGATGAGGAGTTGTTGGAAGCTTCCAAGATGCGTGTTGGTCAGAAAGTGGAGATCCTTAATATCAATAATGGGGAGCGTTTTTCAACTTATATTATCTTGGGGGAGCGTGGGCAACGGGATATTTGTCTTAATGGTGCAGCCGCGCGTAAGGTACATAAGGGGGATAAAATTATTATCGTCGCATACGCAACGTACAATGATGAAGAGCGCGAAACATATAAACCGACGGTTGTTTTGCTGGATGATGACAATGCTATTACCGATATAATCGAAAAGATCTAAGTCTAAATATGGAACAATTTGAGGCATATTTATTGGCACATTTGCCATCTGCCCCTAGTTTTCATCCTCACTATGAGAGGTCATTACATCAAATGCTCACAGGTGGGGGAAAACGATTTCGCCCCGCATTACTCCTTGGGGTCGTCAAAGCGTATAATCCTCTTCTTGTACAAAGTGCATTCAGCGCTGCTTTAGCACTTGAGCTTCTTCATACTTATTCTCTGATACACGATGATTTACCCGCGATGGACAATGCAGATTTACGTCGTGGTATCCCCACCCTCCATAAAACCTTTAATGAAGTTACGGCGATTTTAGCGGGAGATGCCCTTAATACGTATGCGTTTGAGGTGCTCTCACATGCTCCCTTTTGTGATAAAGTTATTGTCAAGCTCGTTCGAGAACTCTCCTCAAATGGGGGGCTAAACGGAATGGTGTTAGGGCAAGCGATTGATTGCCATTTTGAGAATACACCGTTAGCTTTGGATCAAGTGAAAATGCTTCATATTCATAAAACCGGTAAGCTTATTGCATCATCGTTAAAAATGGGAGCCATTATTGTTGGACGTGATGATATTGCGCAAGAGCTCTATGATTTTGGGATAGATTTGGGGTTATTGTTTCAAATACAAGATGATATTCTTGATGTAACGCACGACTCCATAAGTGCAGGAAAAACGACCAATAATGATGAAGCCAAAAATAGTTTCGTTACTTTGCTTGGATTAGAGAATGCAATAGTAGAAGCGGAACTATTAGCTCAAAAATTAACGCTCCAAATGGAAAGCTTTGATGAGAATTTACGACGTGAACTCTCGCCAACCCTTACCCACTACATTAACCGACATAAGGAATAACCAATGAGTAATGCAATGCGTCAGAAAATGGCAGATACAATTCGATTTTTAGCCGCCGATATGGTACAACAAGCCAATTCAGGTCATCCGGGTGCACCGATGGGATTAGCAGATATTGCAGTCGTTTTATCTGAATATATGGTTCATAACCCCAAAAATCCCCAATGGCTCAATCGAGATCGTCTCGTATTTTCAGGTGGTCATGGTACTGGGCTCATCTATTCACTTTATCACCTTTGGGGATATGGATTAGAGATTGACGATTTGAAACAATTTCGTCAGATGGGATCTCTCACCCCAGGGCATCCAGAGTATGGTCATACAGCAGGGATCGAGATTACAACAGGTCCTTTAGGTCAAGGAATCGCCAATGCGGTTGGATTTGCGATGGCGTCTCAATTCGTAGGGCATAAAGTAAATTCTGAGACGGCAAGCTTGATTGATCATAGCGTTTATTGTTTGTGTGGTGATGGGGATCTTGAAGAGGGGATCAGTTATGAAGCGTGTTCGATTGCAGGGCATATTGGGCTTGATAATTTGGTTCTTATTTACGATTCCAATCGTATTACGATCGAGGGATCAACGGAACTTAGTTTGAGTGAAAATATTCGTGACCGTTTTGAATCTCAAAACTGGGCAGTCCTCGAAATTGATGGACATAATTTTGACGAAATTGAAAGTGCTTTCACCCAAGCGAAAAGCATTAAACGCCCTGTTCTTATTATCGCCAATACCGTTATCGCCAAAGG
>CANMHZ010000117.1 GCA_947497635.1 Helicobacteraceae bacterium
TATCGTTGGAAAAGAATTTGGATTTGGAAGATGTTCTCCAGTGCCTTTGCGCTAAAGAAAATGGGTGTAGTGCATTGATAACTAACGATAAAAAATTTGTTGATTGCGGAGTAAGTATTTATACGGCAGATGAGTTTCTTTTAGAATAATCTTTTACTAGTGTAAACGGCTATAAACGTTTACAAAGATAGAAGCAGGTAATATTGTAAATGGATATGTACATTTACAAGGATCTACCGTGCTAAGCAATATCAAAAAATACCAAGAAAGACTCAAAAAATCTTTCAAGATTCACTATAAAAGATACCTATATCATACTGTCAATTTCGATGACAAGATGATAGGAATATTCGGCGCAAGAGGTGTAGGTAAAACAACGACGCTTTTTCAATATTTAGATCAGCTTGAACACGAAGATAAAAAAGCACTTTATATCTCTCTTGATTACCCTTTTTTAAGTGGAGTAGATTTAATCGATTTGGTAGAAGAATATGCAAATGAAGGTGGTGAGTATCTCCTTTTGGACGAAGTGCATCGTTTTGAAAATTTTGCTTCGTATCTGAAAACTATTTATGATCTCTTCGATATAAAAGTAGTGTTTACGAGTAGCAGTGCGACATCGATTTTAAATGCAAAGAGCGATTTAAGTAGAAGGGTGACTCTTTATAATCTTGGTGGATTTTCATTTAGAGAATATTTGGAATTTAAACACAATGTCGTACTGGATCACTATGAGATTGCCGATATCTTTTCCAGCCATATCGAGATTTCAACTACTATAGCGTTAAATACGTTCAATATTCTAAACGAGTTCAAAGCCTATATTGAAGTAGGATATTATCCATTTTATTTTGACAAACAGACATCGTATTATCAGAATCTACTCAATACTATCAATCTTACCATTGATTTAGATTTGACATCCTTGGGGCTTATAGAGCAAAAATACACGTATAAGCTCAAAAAACTTCTTGAAGTTATTTGTGAAAGCAAGCCATTTGAAGTAAACTATACCAAAATAGCTGCTCTTGCAGAAATAAGCAGAGTAAAACTTTATGATTATCTTTCCTATCTCCATGATGGGCAAATGCTTCTTTTGGTTGATGAAAAGAGTGATGGGCTTAAAAAAGTGCAAAAAGCAGCCAAAATATATCTCAATAATACCAATCTATTATTTGCATATTGCGCCAATTGTGAGATCGGAACCATAAGAGAGACCTTCTTTGCCAATCAGGTAAGCCATAAATATAAGCTAAATATTTCAAAACAAGGTGACTTTTTGATAGATAAGAAATTTATAGTTGAGATAGGAGGTAAAAACAAAAGCTTTGAACAGATAAAAGATATTCCCAACTCGTTTGTCGTTTCTGATGATATTGAAAGTGGATTTGGAAATAAAATACCGCTTTGGCTATTTGGATTTTTGTATTGAAAGATAAATAAAAAGAGAGTTATTGAAGCATTTATTGCTATAAAGCAAATAGTTAAGCTCACCTTAAACCATTATAATAAATAATACTACTTAGAGTTACGAGTGTAACTACTTTTTTCTACCTTTAAGGAGTAAACCATGAAACGTTCAGGTTTTACTATGATCGAACTAATCTTCGTTATCGTTATTCTAGGTATTTTGGCAGCAGTTGCCATTCCAAAATTGGCAGCTACACGTGATGATGCAGCTGCGGCTAAAGTTGTAGCTGATGTTGATCAAATAACGCAAAATATTGCAGCAGATGCAATGGCAAAAGGAGTTTTGGCTACGAACTTAAATACTGTTGCGGGTGGTGGTTCTGCGAATTCTACTACTACTACTAATGTTGATATTAATGCAAGTTCTACTATTACTTGTGCTACAGTCAAAAGAGCAAACGATAATATTATTACCATTAGTCCATCGGCTTCAACTGATACTAAATGTAGTTTATTAAAGGCAAAATATACTGCTGATTTTAACATCAGTGTTTTAGGTCAAGGTATAACGCGCTAAGCTTTTCTCGTTTCCAAGCTCCAGCTTGGGAATGCATGGTATAGTTGAATTGATTTGTAAGATTCTTAGCTAATCTTAAAACTCAGTGCAAGCTAGGATCATAAATGAAACGAAATGCTTTTACAATGATAGAATTAATATTTGTCATTGTCATTTTAGGGATTCTTGCAGCCGTTGCACTACCAAAATTAAGTGCGACACGTGATGATGCAAAAATCGCTGTATTGGCGCAGGGTATTATGGGGGGTGCAACAGAGATTGCACAATATGCCGTCGCAAATGAGGGCGTTGTTCCTGATTTGACGCTTATGTCCAATCAATACGAGTTATTAGTTAGTTCTGGTGATGCGCAAAATGATGCAGTGAATTCTAAGATAACAGTGAAGTTGGGAGAAGTCAGCAATTGTATTGTTGTTCAAGTGGTGACGAACGGAGGTACTGATACCTTAACGATAACTAAAGGTGCAACAGGTGATAGCAAGTGTGATGGGCTACAGAGGCTAATCGGTGAAAAAGACTATCCAATGTTATTAAGGGGCATTAATGTTAGATTATAAACGAAAAGCGTTCACAATGATCGAACTCGTCTTCGTCATCGTCGTATTAGGAATTTTAGCCGCAGTTGCGATACCGAAATTTGCTGCAACACGTGATGATGCCCAAATCGCCAAAGGGCGCAGTGACGTGGCGGCGATTCGTGCGGCAATCGTGAGCGAGCGACAGGGTCGGTTGTTGCAGGGGCAGTCGAGTTATATTAATAAGCTTCATGGGACGGATGTTAATAAGCTTTTTGAAAATAATGGGACAGTCGCAAATGGATTATTGCAGTATGGAATCGTGGCTCAGGCAGATACGAATGGACATTGGCAACCTGCAACGAGTACCTCTTCATTAACTTACGTTTATAGGGTGATGAATGCAGATAATACATTTACTTATACACCCGCTGATGGAAAGTTTATGTGTACGTCAGGAACGTATTGCCCTGATTTGACGAATTAGTCAAGATTTATTACCTCGCTCCCAAGCTCCAGCTTGGGAGTGTATACAGCAGTCTACAGATATAACTCTTAACTATTCCCACCAAGGAAATTAAATGACCGATCAAGAACTCAAAGATTTAGTCGCCCAAACATTTAAGGGCATTCAGGAATTACGAATTTCTCAAGCAGAAACCAGTGAACAGATGAAAAAAACTGATGAAAAACTAGCTCGTATGGGGATACACTTAGGTAATATCAGCAATAACCAAGGTGATGTAGCTGAAGAGTTTTTTTATAATTCATTGGAAGATAAAAAAGATTTGGCAGGTGTCCATTATGATTTTATTGATAAAAACTGGAAAAATAGAATGGGGCAAATAGCCGATGAGTTTGATATTGTGATGGTCAATGGGAAGGACATTGCTATTATCGAAGTAAAATACAAAGCACATCAATCCGACTTGGAAAAACTGCTCACAAAAAAGTTTGACAATTTTCAACTTCTATATCCGCAGTATAAAGACTACACACATCATTTGGGACTTGCTAGTTTTCATATCAATGATGATTTAAAGGAACAGGCACTCGAAGCAGGTGTCATTGTGTTGCAACGCAAAGGCGATACTCTGGAGACATTTATCCCAAAAGCGGCATAATTTGCATTTCTACACCATAGCCCTTTTTACCTCGCTCCCAAGCTCCAGCTTGGGAGTGTATACAGCAGTTTTCATTTCCAAAACAAAAATAAAACTCAAATTTGTATTAAGAACCGTTTTAGTATAATGGTGACGTTTGAAAAACTAAGGCAAACGCCTGATGATACTCTAATAGCGGACATGGACTGGGTGTGTAGATCTTAGGATCGAGGAGTCTAAAGCTGGAGGTATCCTAAGTGGAATTGGTCGTTTTGATCGTGAAGCTTGTGTGGATTTTAATCGAGTTCATCCGCTACTTTAACAAGTAGTAGATTTACTCACGGGCACTAACCGAAGTTGTCTTTGTTCTAACACAAAGATAGATCGAAGATATAGTTAAGGTTAGGTTAAAACATATTTAGCGATATGAATTAACTGTAGTTGGATAATAAGCCTTATCTATTTTCAAACACAATTATAACGGCTAAAAGTTAAAATATTCTTACTTAAAAAACAAAAAAAATACTTTATTTATAAAAGCAAAAGAGGATTTTGTATGACAAAGACAAGAGTAGACGATATGCTTATTGATAAATTGTTGTAAACGTCAATAGAAATTAAGTGCATTTCTACACCATAGCCCTTTTGGGCTCCCCACTTGAGCCTCTAACTTATCATTTTAATACCCCGTTATCCAGTGGAACCAAAGTTGGCGTAACTCTTAGTAATCGTGAAATAGAGGGGGTTGTTCTTCTCGAAGTCCAAAAGCCTGAATTTAACACACACGCTATTGTAAATATTTCCCCATTTTTTTATTCAGAAGCTCAACTTAAAACAGCGCAATTTATGTCCGAATATTATGGGTGTTCCCTTGGGGAAGCGTTGAATTTATTTGTACCGTTTGATATCCATTCCCAAGCTGGAGCTTGGGAACGAGAGAAAACAATCAACATCACCCTTTCCCCTACTCAATCCAACGCCCTTGATTTTATCCGTTCCCATCCCGTCTCTCTACTTTTCGGCGATACAGGTGCAGGAAAAAGCGAAATTTATATGAAATGGATGGATGAAATTTTGAGTAAGGGGAAGCGGTGTTTGTTATTACTTCCCGAAATTTCCTTGACCCCTCAGATGGAACACCGTTTTAAAACTCATTTTGGGGAGTCGTTTGTCCTTTGGCACTC
>CANMHZ010000118.1 GCA_947497635.1 Helicobacteraceae bacterium
CGGCGTACCTAAATGCCAATTATGTTTTAAGTGATGATGTTCAGATTATCGATGGAGGGGTCGAGGGGATCAATCTTCTCAACCTTTTTTTAGAAAATGACCATATTGTCATCCTTGATACCATCAATCTTGATGACAGTGCAGGAAGTATCTACAACATCCCCTCGTATGAACTTAGCGGATATGGGCTTAACAGTGGTGGTGCGCATGAAGTAGGTGTGATGCAGTGTCTGGATATGATAGAACTAATGGGAGAATCGCTTCCCTCGTCAAATATATTAGGGATCGTACCTAAAAATATTACGTTTCGTATGGGATTGAGTGACGACATTACAGCGCGATTTGAAACGTATATTACAGAGATTATTGGTTATCTTCAAACGTGTGAGATTACGGTTACAAAAAAAGTATCGGGGCAAACACTCCTGCAAATTATCGATAGGTATAAATATCCTACTCATATTTTGAATAAATGATAAAATAAAGGTGAACTTTTAGGTTTATTTTACTCTAAAAACTTATAATAACTCATCCTGAATGATTATTCATAAAAAGGTCGCAATATGGCACTCGGATTGGTGATTATTTTTTGGTATGGTATCTTACACGCGTTTGGTCCCGACCATTTGACCGCTATTGCTGATTTCTCAATCGGTAAAGAGGCGAAAAAAACATTTTTGATTGTCAGTGCTTTTGCAGTAGGACATGGGATTATGCTTTTTGTGTTTGCAAAAATTTTGCAATATTACACACTATCTGAAGCGTTCTTATCGTATGGAGATGTGATTGCATCGAGTGTGATTCTTTCTATTGGAATCTATCTTCTTTATATGGTTTTTACTAATAAAATCCATATAAAAACGCATACCCATGGGGATAAAAATCACGTACATATTTGGTTTGGGAATGAACATCAACACGAATCTTCTACCACTACATCCGCCTTCGGAGTCGGTGTTTTGATGGGGATTGGTGGGGTACGTGGTATGCTTGTAACACTTGGAGTTCTCCATGGACAAGTTATCGATTTTGGTATGATACTTGCGTTTATAGCGGGAGTTATGGTGGTATTTTTTAGTTTTGGTTTGGTTATTTCGTGGATCAATAAAGATATACTCACCAATATACAAAATGTGCGACGTGTTTTTGCTACGGTAGGCGTTATTTCTGTCCTTGTTGGCGGGAATATGTTATTGGCGTAACTTCAAAAAATAAAAAAAATAGTAAGGATTTTAACTATGTGTAAAGATTGCGGATGTTCTATTACGGATCACGACCATCACCACGATCATGGAGACCATGACCATTCTCATAGCCATCAGGCGGCTCATGAAACACTGCACCATAATCCTCAGCTCAATGACACCAAAACGATTGCAGTAATCAAAAAGATTTTGGATAAAAATGACCAAGAAGCGCACCATAACCGTGAACATTTTAATGAGCATCGTGTATTGGCAATTAATCTAATGAGTTCACCCGGAAGTGGAAAAACAGCTCTGTTAGAAGCAATGGCAGGAAAAGCCCCGTTTAAATTTGCTGTTATTGAAGGCGATTTGGAAACGTCACGAGATGCAGATCGTTTAAAAGCAGTAGGGATTAATGCCGTGCAAATTCAAACAGGAAGTGCGTGTCATTTGGATGCGTTTATGGTTCATAAAGGGCTCCACGATTTGCCGATTGCTGATTTGGATGTCTGTTTTATCGAAAATGTCGGGAACCTTGTTTGTCCCGCGAGCTACGATGTTGGATCGCATTTGAATATCGTGTTAGTTTCCATCCCTGAGGGAGAAGATAAAATTGCTAAATATCCAGTAATGTTCCGTCAAGCCGATTTGATACTTTTTACAAAAACGGATTTACTCCCATATTTTAAGTATGACATTCAACGAGAGAAAGCCGAAGCACGAAGAGTTAAACCAAGTGTTGATATTTTGGAAGTTAATATTAATGATGAAGCCTCTGTTATGAGAGTGGTTGAGTGGATTGAATTTAAACGAAAGATGAGAGCCTAATTATGTGTTTATCTATCCCGTCAAAAGTAGTCAAAATTGATACCGAGTTTAATATTGCAACTGTCGATACAATGGGAGTACAGAGAACTGCTGGTCTGGATTTAATGGAGGAAGGATCAGTAGAGGTTGGTGATTATGTTTTACTTCACATCGGATTTATAATGAACAAAATTGACGAAGAGGATGCCATAGAATCATTAAAAATCTATCAAGAGATTCTCAAAACACTTGATGAAGAAGAGCGTGCACGGATGCTTGAATGCGATCATTAGAGCTAAAAGATCTGTATGACGGATTTAGAGATCCGGAAGTAATCAAAGGGTTTCAGAAATTGATTGCAGCAGAGGCACAAAAACTGCTTCGTACTATCAACATCATGGAAGTGTGCGGCGGTCATACCCATACGATAATGAAGTACGGTTTGACGCAACTTCTCCCTGCAACTATCAATTTTATTCACGGTCCTGGATGTCCGGTATGTATCATGCCCAAAGAGCGTATCGATCATGCCTACCGCCTTGCCATGTTGCCGAATGTGATTTTACTCACGCTTGGGGACATGATTAAAGTTCCCGGAAGTTTGGGGACGCTCCAAGACGCACGTTCCAAGGGTGCTGATGTCCGCTATGTCTATTCACCGATGGATACGCTGAAAGTTGCGGAAGAGAATCCAACCAAAAAAATAATCTTTTTTGCGATAGGTTTTGAGACAACCACTCCTATGACTGCGGCACTGATCGATGTGGTCATTAAACGAGGAATTAAGAATATCTTTTTTCACATTAACCATGTTACCGTTCCCGAAGCGATGGAGCTTTTGATAGAAGGGAGCGATAATGACCACTGCATCGATGCCTTTATCGGACCTTCTCATGTGAGTGTCATCAGCGGTGCAAAAATCTATGCGGTTTTCCCTGAAAAATATCATATTCCTGTTGTCGTATCAGGGTTTGAGCCCGTCGATGTGATGGAATCGATTTATAGGATCGTGAAACAATTCAACGAAGGGCGCAGTGATCTCGAAGTGCAGTACAAACGGTTGGTCAACTTTGAGGGAAATACCAAAGCGCAGGCTCTTGTGGAACATTATTTCGAAAAAGTAGATCTTTTCAAATGGCGCGGAATCGGACATATTCCCCGAAGCGCATTGAAATTGCGCTCAGAATTTGCAGCGTTGGATGCCGAAGTGATTTACAAAGAGTTTCTCCCATACGAAGAGATTAACGACCATAAACTCTGTATTTGCGGCAATATCTTACGCGGACGTGCCAAGCCTCAAGATTGCAGTGTTTTTGGAACGGCGTGTAAGCCGACTTCGCCGTTAGGAAGCTGCATGGTAAGTTCAGAGGGGGCGTGTGCTGCTTATTATAAGTATGGGAATCTGATATAACCTATAAAAATATGAATCTAAGGGCGTTGCAGTTATGAGTTATCAACCACCGTTTACTATCACCTCTAAGATGCTCACATTGGTGAGTGAGATTGTTGAAATCATAACGGATATTAAACACATAGAAGTCAGCCTAAAAACGCCCAAACTTCGAAAAAAAAATCGTATCAAGAGCATTACGGGAACGTTGCAGATTGAGGGCAATACGTTTAGTGAAGAAAAAGTAACCAATGTAATCAATGGCAAAACCGTTTTAGGGACGATGAGAGAGATCGCCGAGGTACAAGGGGCTATAAGGGCGTATGAGCATTTTGATACTTACACTTTTAAAAGTGAAAAAGATCTCCTAAAATCGCATAAACTGATGATGGAAAAGCTTTTATCCAGTGCGGGAAGTTATAGACATACCAATGTAGGTGTTGGCGATCAAAATGGTGTGACCCATGTTGCTCCGCCTCCCTCTCAAGTTCCTGAACTCATGGGAAATCTATTTGAATGGTTACAAAACACAAAAGATCATCCTCTGATTGTCAGTTGTGTCTTTCATTATGAGTTTGAGTTCATCCATCCGTTCGAAGATGGAAACGGCAGAGTGGGACGGCTTTGGCAGAGTGTTATATTGAACCATTATAAAAAGATTTTCGGATTTATCCCCATAGAGAGTGTCGTTCGAGAACATCAAAAATCGTATTATAAGGCTTTGGAAGCTTCGGGAAGTGCGGGAGAGAGTACACCGTTTATAGAATTTATGTTGGAGATTATCCTCAAAACATTGAAAAATGCCGTGAATGAAAATGTCCCTAAAAATGTCCCTAAAAATGTCCCTAAAAACCGTTTGAATGAGATTGTAAAACTGATCGAAAAAAACAAAGAGATCACGTCGATACAGATAGCCGAGCGATTAAAAATAAGCGATAAAACGATTAAAAGGGATATGGCAACACTCAAAGAGCAGGGGAGATTGCAAAGGGTCGGTAGTTTGAAAAGTGGGCATTGGGAAGTGATACATGATGAATAGAATAAATAAAACAACAAGCTTGCCAAAGGAAAAAAATGAGTGAAGAGGAAAAAAACAAAAACAATCTCTTGAATGGTATTAAACTTCAGGAGATTTTAGAGAGTTTGGTTGAACGTTATGGATTTGAAGAGTTAAGTAATCGTATAAATGTTAGATGCTTTTTGATAAATCCGACTATAAACTCATGTCTAAAGTTTCTTAGAAAGACACCTTGGGCGAGAACGAAGGTGGAAGAATTGTATATAAAGATTATGAAAAAGTAGGTGGGAACGATGATAAAAACGGTGACACTGGCACAAGGAAACGGCGGAGCAGAAAATGCAGAGCTGATCTCCAAAATATTTTACAAACAGTTTA
>CANMHZ010000119.1 GCA_947497635.1 Helicobacteraceae bacterium
ATTATACGCTACTACCATGACAGGGTGTGTCATCTGCAAGATAATTTTTCAACCGATTGTAAAATTCATGATGTAATGTTTTAGGCGAAAGCACCCGAATATGTGGCAACCAATACCCCACAATAGTAAGAGCCTGTTTATCATCCGTAAATCGTCCCGATACAATCACCCCACCGTCTTCGAGTTCTTTTTCGATCTTCTGGTCGGGGATTAGGTTGCGTCGGCGGAAATAGGTTGCGGCTTCGCTGTCGATTTGAAATACCGCCTCTTTCGTTTGGGTTCCAATCCACTGGGTATCACTTTGCTCTATGGATTCGGTGATAGCGGAGTTGGGGACAAATATTTCTCCAGTAATGAGGGGGTCAAACATTTTCATCACAGAGAAACTTTTGAGTTTGTCTTCAACAGCAGCGAGATACCAAATCCCTTTTTGGTTGATAAGACGGTAAGGTTCTACCGTACGTTGCGTCGATTTGTACCAAAAGGTCATTTTTTTATGGTCGATGATAGCTTCTTCGATTCGCTTAAACGTCTCTTCTTTACCACTGATGTTTTCATAGCTGTGCCCCTTGACGAGATAGGCACTTCGGACGGTATCATCGAATATTCGGCGTAAAAAGGTGTTTTCCAATGACGGGAAGAGCGATTTCACCCCTGAGAGTGCGGCGAAGCTTCGCAGTTCATCATTGGAGAGTTTACCGAGATAGGAGGGGTCGAGAGAGATTTGTCCGTTTTCTTTGTGAAGTGGGAGATAAGAAAGGCGTTCGTTGATGTCACGCTGAATGGTGCGCCTGTGAACACTGTACTCAACCGCCAATTCATCAATGGTCGGGTGTTCCCCCTCATTGAGCTTGATGAGGATGGATGCCAAACGAAAGGCTGTTTTATCGTGTTCTTTCATCTGCTTCCTTGTATGAGAAGGATTGTAACATAAAGTGGATGACAGGGTGTGTCATCGGTTGGGATTAAAGTTCGGCTACAGAGTCATCCAATGTAAGAAAACTATTTGATGATCAAGATGCCAACGGCTGAATCATCTCAATCTCTCTTGCTTCTGTTTGCAATGATCGATAAAGATCCCATCGAATTTGAAGATTTAGCCAGAAATCTGCCGACATCCCGAAATACTTTGCCAAACGCAAAGCTGTTGCCGGAGTAATCCCTCTTTTTTGGTTAATAATTTCATTAACCCGTTGGTAAGGGACATGAATCGCATCAGCTAAAGTTTTTTGGGATATCCCCATTGGTTCTAAAAATTCTAACAATAACATTTCACCTGGATGAGTAGGTGCTCTATGGGTTGGAATATTCATAATTATCTCCTTATGGCTGGATCCGATACTTATTTTGCTTGTCTTCCATTTTTAAGTACCAAAGAATAATTCACCCTCGTGCACCCATAAAATCACTGATAATATCCTCAGGGTTCTCAAGCCCGACAGAGATACGGATGAGTCCCTCTGTGATCCCCAAAAACTCTCGTGTAGGGGTATCAAAATCACGGTAAATAGTCGATCCCATATGAAGCCCCAACGTCCGAGAATCTCCGATATTGGCGGTAATCGTGATGAGTTTTGAGTTATTCAAAAAGGCAAATGCTGCCTCTTTGCTCCCCATATCAATGGTGAACAGTGTCCCGCACCCTTGAGAAAATTGTTCTTTATACCGCTCATGGTGAGGATGCTCTACTAATGAGGGGTGGTTGATACAAAAGCCTGCGGCATCCAACGCAAGGACAATTTTCTCTACACTGGAAACGATACGATCCATCCGTAACGGCAATGTTTCCAATCCTAACATCGTCAGATAGCTTCCAAAGGCATTCGCTGACATACCGAAATCGCGTAAAGCCCGTTTTTTAGCATTACCGATGAGTGCCATTGCCCCCATCTTCTTTATAAAGGGGTGAAGTTCGCTGTAACGCTGGGTTTTAAATTTATCTTCACCCTCTTTGATGGGACGAAAAACAACGGCTCCACCAAGAGCAGAAGCATTCCCTGTAATGATCTTCGTCGTAGAGTAGACGACAATATCGGCACCCAAATCAAGCGGTTTAATACTCAAAGGGGTTATCGTGTTATCCACTATCAAAACAAGGTTATGCACATTAGCGATGTCTGCTATGGCTTTAATATCGGGTAGACGCATATTGGGATTTCCAACGCTCTCCAAAAAAAGGAGTTTGGTTTGATTGGTAATAGCCTCTTCGATTGCGCTCAGTTCATCTACATCAAAAAATCGAGTGGTAATCCCAAAACGGGTCAATGTCTCGGAAAAATAGGAATACGTCCCTCCGAACAATCCACCAACACTGATGATCTCATCTCCTGCTTTGAGGAGACTCAGCGTCGCCATCGCTGTAGCTCCCATCCCCGAAGAGGTGGCAATCGCACCTATTCCTCCATCCATCGCTGCCAAAATTGACTCCAGCTGTCCCGATGTCGGGTTTCCCATGCGAGAATAGAGCGGTTTTTTAACCGAGCCATCAAAAATCCCCTCCCCCGTCTCACTATCTCCATACCCAAACGATGCCGAATACACCAATACAGGGCTAATTGCCCCCTCTTTTTTTCCAACTTGCTGAACCAACTGTGTGGAAAATTCTTCAAAACGCATATCTATCCTTTTATTCTTGCTTGATCTTTACGAAATCTATACTACAAGTCGATAATTATAGCCAAAAGAGTCCCACCTTGAGCAAACGTATTTTTATCACCGCTACCAATACAGATATTGGTAAAACTTATACTACACTCCAGTTGCTTGATGCCTTCGCTGCTATGGGGTATCGTGTCGGCGTTTACAAACCAATCGAAACAGGGGTCAATGGACTTCCTGCGGATGGAAGTTTGCTTCTCAAACATGCTCAAAACCTCAATCCTGAGCTTAAGGCATTGCGTATTGCAGATATTGTCACCCTCTCTTTTGCTCTCCCAGCTGCTCCCTATGTTGCCAATAAGGGAGCTAAGATTGATTGCAGTCAATTTGATCGTGCCCTTGAAAAAATTGAAAGGTACTGCGATATCGTCCTCATCGAAGGAGCAGGTGGAATGATGACCCCTGTTGATAATGACCTTATGATAATC
This sequence comes from Helicobacteraceae bacterium, assembly GCA_947497635.1. Lineage (GTDB taxonomy): Bacteria > Campylobacterota > Campylobacteria > Campylobacterales > Sulfurimonadaceae > Sulfuricurvum. Next base: position 3,087 of record CANMHZ010000119.1, read on the forward strand.
GATTTGGCGAAATATTTTCATGCGACTACGTTACTTGTAACCCATTGCCGTTTGGGATGTATTAATGATACGTTGCTGAGTCTCAATACCTTGAAACAGTTCAATATCCCTTATGAATTTGGGTTCAACTGTCGTGCCGAAGATAAGAATTTTATGCAAACCTCTCTCCCCTATTTCAAGAATCACTTTGACCCCCTCTACTTTATCGGACACAATACGCTAGCGTTAGCGCAAGTATTATTGGATAAAACAAACTCACATGACAAGGAAGACCCATGCGCCATCTAATACGAACCGATGATTTTACGATTGACCAAATCAACACCGTTTTAGACGATGCGGCTTTGTTTAGTGACGGTCGTTTCGACCCGATTTTACGTGAAAAGATTATTATCACCCTCTTTTTTGAGAATTCCACCCGTACCAAAAGCTCGTTTGAAATTGCTGCCAAACGTTTAGGTGCCGAAGTGGTTCATCTCGATGTTCAAAAAAGCTCTACCACAAAAGGGGAGAGTCTCGTCGATACGGCTGCCAATCTTGACGCTATGGGACCGCATGCAATGATTGTCCGTCATGCCCACGCAGGGGTTCCCAATATCTTGGCGCAACATACCAATGCCTCTATCATCAATGCAGGTGATGGTGCGCACGCTCATCCGACACAAGCCCTTTTGGATTTATTTACCTTGAAACAACATTTTGGAAACGTACAAGGAAAAAGAATCGCCATTGTCGGAGATATAAAAAATTCTCGTGTTGCCAATAGCAATATTGAACTTCTCAAACGTTTTGGGATGGAGATCACCCTTGTAGCCCCTCCCCATTTTCTCCCCACAACGACACTCCCAACGACCCATAATCTCAACGATGTTCTCGATAATGTCGATGCAATTATGAGTTTACGTACCCAAACAGAGCGTCACTCCCACCAAACCTACGGCTCTCTCAAAGACTACGCCAGCGATTTTTGTATCACCAAAAAGCTTATTGCGAAGCGTGATATTATCGTTATGCACCCAGGACCCGTTCACCGTAATATTGATATTGATGATGCCATGCTCAATGATCCAAGGTGCAAAGTATTAGAGCAGGTCAAAAACGGTGTCTCTATTCGTATGGCAGTTCTCAAGGCACTTATCGCCTAATGTTTGACCAATTCACGCAGTGGGTAGCGCTAGGAGTTCCAACCTTTTTTTATACTGATTTTAAAGGTGAGAATCTCCATTGCACCCCCTTGCGTGAATTAAAAAAGCACGATATCGAATTTGCCTTTCACAGTGACATTCCCAACATTAACTCTCCCCACAAACCTCACTATACCCCTCTTTCATTTGATGCGTATCACGTGCAGTTCCAAGCCATCCAAGAGCATATACGTGCAGGAAACAGCTATCTTCTCAATCTTACCGTTCCTACTCCCATAGAAACCCCCTACTCTCTCCAAGAAATTTATACAATGGCACACGCCCCCTATAAACTCCGTGTCAAAAATGAATTTGTCTGTTTCTCGCCCGAGCCTTTTATCACCATTGAAGACAATATCATTCATACCTACCCGATGAAAGGGACGATTGATGCGTCACTTCCCAATGCTATCGAAACGCTCCTCGCCGACCCCAAAGAAATAGCCGAACATACAATGATTGTTGATCTATTACGCAATGATCTAGGTATT
>CANMHZ010000120.1 GCA_947497635.1 Helicobacteraceae bacterium
TTTCAATAACTCTTTTTGCTCTTAGTGATAATTATAAAATTATTATTGACACCTATAAAACGAAAAGTGAGGCTATGCAGGCTTATGAACGCGCAATAGCCAATACTAAAGCTCCACTATTCCCTTATATCCACGAAAAGAACCTAATCGTTCATACTCGGAAATCAGGAAACAATCAGATTATCACAATAGAGCCTTTCTCAAAACGTCACGATGCTCAAGCCATTTTAGATGAGATCAGCCTTTTTTATCCGAATGCGTCTATTAGTCGTGGGATTGCCGATGATATTGACTTCCTTTTGATGACGCATCGTAAGAGCCTCATAGCTCAAGAGCCAACCGCTCCAAAACCTACTCAAGATATTTCCACTCTTCCAAAAAAGATAGTTGTATTACCAATACCCCTGTCAACTTATGAAAAGTGCCTATTCCTTTCAATACTTATAATTCTTCTCCTCTATGTCATGTGGCGCGAATGGATTATAAAAAAGCTCAAGAGAGGAAATCAACAACTTTTGAGAGAAAAGATAGAAATTCAAAATGCCATGCAAGCCAAGAATGACTTTATTGCCATGATGAATCATGAAATCCGTGCCCCAATCAATGCAGTAATGGGAATTAGTCATCTTCTATTAGAATCCGACCTAACACTGAGTCAACGTTCTCAGTTGACTAAAATTAAAGATGCTACCGCCATTTTACTTACCCTAGTAAATGACATTTTAGACCATTCAAAAATGGAGGCAGGTAAGATAACTATTGAAAAAATTCCTTTTGACCTCAATACGATGCTTGATAATATCTCTAATATTATTGCCCATAAAGCGGATGAGAAACAGCTTGAACTAATTTTTGACATCGATAAAAGTGTCCCTAATAAACTTATCGGGGATCCTTTAAGATTGCTCCAAATAGTCGTAAATTTACTGAACAATGCAATCAAGTTTACCAATACGGGCAGTGTCACGCTCCGTTTACGTGCTGACAAAATCACACCTTTAAATGTAAAAATTCATTTTGAAATTATTGATACAGGTATTGGGATCAAACCGGAGTCATTGAAAAACTTGTTTACATCGTACGTTCAAGCCGATGAGACCATTGCCCGTAAATATGGAGGGACAGGACTAGGACTTTCCATCTGTAAAAATCTCGTTTCATTGATGGGCGGGAACATTCACGTAGAAAGCACTCCCAATCGTGGAAGTACTTTTTCCTTTGATATTAACCTTTATTCAGATTCTGCCTATGAAAAGCGTCGATATCGCCTTCCAACAACCGAATTAATGTCGAAAAATGGGTTAATACTCGACAATAATTTAGTCAGTGCCGAAGTATTAAAGCGGGGATTGGAATATTTTCATTATGAAATGAAAACCGTTACTTGTCCTATTGATGCACTAGAAATATTAAAAAATAACTTTATTGATATTGTTTTTATTGATACGCGTATTGTATTGTCAGGAGAGTTTAAAAAAGAACTCCAAAATCGGATTAAAGATGATAGTTTTAAATTGGTATGGATGGGAGATGATACTAAAAGAAGAGAGGGGATAATCCTCTCGAAACCCTACAATCAGTTACGTATTTTTAATGCAATTTTATTAGTATATGACCACTTAGATCAAAAGGGACAAGTACAAAACAATGGGAAAAAGCTCAAAGAAAGTCTGAAAAAATTTAGGGGTGAAACGTTGCTATTAGCAGAGGACAATGAGATTAACCGTTCCATTGTTAAAGGGCTTCTAGCAGATACAGGTATCACTATCATCCCTGTAACCAATGGGAAAGAGGCTGTTGAGATGGTTGAACGCAATAGTGATGTTACCGTCATTTTAATGGATATACAGATGCCAATAATGGATGGATTTGAAGCAACAAAACGGATACGTAATGACCCTAAAAAAGATTTCATCTCTATTATTGCTATTACAGGCAATACCTTCGAAGATGATATTCATAAAATTAGTATTTCAGGAATGAATGGACATATCGGTAAACCCCTTGATATCAACACATTTTACACAACTATCTATCACGCCTTTGAAGAATCGCAAAAGAAATCCAGAGGATAGAGCTGATTTATCCTATATTGCCTAAGCATTTTTTCGGTACTATTGGTTTAATTATTTAAAAGAGGAATTCCTTTGGCATCACTCAAAACGTTACTTCAAACCCAAAATATTAGCGTACCCGAAACATTTTTTGATAAAGTTGAAGAGTATAAAGCACTACTACTAAAATGGAATAAAATCCATAATCTTACAGGGGCAAAAACAGCAGCACAAATTGATGAATTTATTGTCGATGCTGTGGCTCCCATCACTTTTCTACCTCCTTTTAAAAATGGTATGGATATTGGTACAGGAGCTGGTTTCCCAGGGATGATTTTGGCATTTGCCCTCCCTGATACTCATTTTACCCTCGTTGAACCTCTTGCAAAACGTGCTAGTTTTTTGCAGTTTGTGAAAGCGCATTTGGGACTTACCAATGTGGATGTAAAAGCGGTAAAGGTGGAGCAGCTTACCCCTCAATTGTTTGATTTCATCACATCACGCGCCGTTACCGATACCCAAATGTTATTAAAGCTCTCCGAACCTTTTCGAAAAGAAGGGACACTCTTGCTCTTCTATAAAGGGGAGAAAGTCTATGACGAAATAAACGAATCGTTGAACTATCAGATCATCGAAAAACATCATCGTCACTATCTTCTAATTGAGTCGTAAATTATGTTTAAACTATTACTTTTTATCGGTATTATTGTCGGTGTTTATTATGTTTTTTTTGCCAAAAAGAAGTCTCTCAAAGCACCTGAAAATGATCTCTCACTCGAGGAGGCGATGATACCGTGTGCAACGTGCGACACCTATATTCAGTCAAAAGAGGCGTTAATGAGTGCTGGTAAATATTACTGTTGTTCTGAATGTTTGAAAAATAAGGATAAAAAATGATTTTATTTGGTCACTCCCTCATCCCATCAGAGCGTTTTTATCATGTTGAGTCTATTGATGCGATTAGCAACACTCCATCTAAGGCGGTAATTGCCCTCGTTTTTGAAGAACAAAACCTTGATATAATTACCCATCTTCACCTTAATTCGATCCGTTTCGCTCTCTATATAACGACACCCGTTGAAGCGGTTTTGGGTGAAAACCTTCGTGCCACCTACCTCATCGTCAATCCTGAAAATGGTTCTGCTATTCAAAAAGTAGCGGAACATTACCTCTTTGATGCCAAAGTTTTAGGATATTGTGAAGAGGAAGAGAATCTTGAAGAGCTTATTGATATGAGGCTAGATGGGGCTATTTTTGCTGAGGCAATCGTGAAGATTACCTCTTAATACCATTCTCGTTTCAAATCTTTATCCAAACACGCCAAAATCTCGTACCCTATCGTTCCTGCTGATGAAGCGTATTCATTGGCATTATCAAAAATAAGTAACTCTTCGACATCGCTTGAAAATGCAGCGCTGTCCATTGAAATACGTCCTCTCAATGCAACGCCCTCAGGAGTAACATACTTATTGGAAGCCGCACGTTCAAGCCCATTGGCGTATCCTAAATCATACATTGAAATCACTTCATCAGCTACCGCTTCATAAATCCCATTGTATCCGATGCGCTCCCCTGCTCTCAAAACACGTGTAGAAATTTTTCTTCCCCACAACGAGAGGACAGGTTTAAGATCAGGTTGAGGAAGTGTTTTATCCATCTCCAAACATCCATAAAGGGCGATTCCCACACGCACCATCTCATTGGAGACTCCGCGAAATGCCCCCGCTGAATTGGCAATGTGAAAGCGAGGATTCCAACCGTTTTTGACAGCAAGTTTTGATGCTCGTATTTTCACTTCCTCAAATTTTTTCCGTTGCCAAAACCACTCAGAACTAAGGGTGTCAGCACTTCGAAAGTGACTCATCACTCCGACACACTCCAATCCGCTTTTTGCCATTGCCTCAAATGCAATCTCCAACTCATCGGGTGATATTCCATTACGGTGCATTCCCGTATCAACTTTGAGTTCGACTTTCGTCCCGCGTGGGAATCTATCGATTAAATGGAGAGAGTTGAGAACATAATGAAATTTAGGATTGGTACGAAACATCATCGTAGCAGGGAAATCTGAAAGGATCAATATCGTCTCAAAAAATGGTTCAATCTCCACCGCTTCACGCTCCAATCTCACGACTGCGTGTTTGATTCCATACTCTTGCGCCGCTTTGGCGATCAACAGTGCTCCATGCCCATACGCATTGTCTTTTAAAACAACGGCAATTTTATCTTTTCCACCGACTTGATGTGCGATAATGTCGAGATTATGAATGAATGCCTCACGGCTAAGTTTAAGTGTTCCCATTTTGATATTATATTCCAAGGTCAGTTAATGCGTTATTTCCCCTCCGAATTTGAACCCCAAAGTTTTGTCCAGCTCATATTTCCCCATCCCCAAAGTGACTGGGCGCCCTACCTCGAAGAAGCACGCCACTGTTTTGTCAACATTGCCAATGCTGTTGCCCGTTATCAGCCATGTCTACTCGTCTGTGATGACGTTGATAGAGTCAAAAGTTATTTCAGCTCTCATGAGAATCTGATTTTCGTCCCCTACCAAAGTGACGATACATGGGCACGTGATTGCAGTACCCTGAGCGTAATCGATGAAGAAGAGGATGAAGCGTTACTTCTGGACTTTACTTTTACAGGTTGGGGCGGGAAGTTTGATGCGTCACGGGATAATGCCATGAGTAGCACTATCGCT
>CANMHZ010000121.1 GCA_947497635.1 Helicobacteraceae bacterium
AATAAAGAGCTTGGTGAGCTCTCAACAATATTGGAAAAATGGATTTATTTTATCAAAAATGCCAATAATCTAACCATGATACCCAAAGAGTTTGAAAATTCAAAAGAGTTCGAAGAGGCATTTAAAATAGCAACGCAATACGATTGGGACATCAAAGAGTTGGAGATTTACGACTATATGACCCTAAAAGCATGGGATGACATCAATGCTCTCAAAACAGCTGAAAGAAAAGGGATGGAGAAAGGAAAACTTGAAATCGCCAATAATGCCATTCTTCAGGGTTTAGAAAATGAAGTAATAGCGACGATCACGGGGCTTGATATAGAAGCTATTGAAAACCTACGCCAACACTAATCTCCCCATTCCCACTTTCCCAAGCGGGAAGAAAGAAGAGATTATTTTGCGTAAGTGATTTTTGCTTTTGCTTTGAGTCCAGACATTTTTTTGTCCATAGATGCTTTAAACTTATCCATTTTCAAACGTTGTTCGATAAAAGTCTTCACCTCATCAAATCCCAATTTTTTTGCTGGCTGTTTATCTTCGAGATAAATAACATGATAACCGAACTGGCTTTGTACAGGCTCAGAAGAGATACTTCCCTCTTTCATAGAAAAAGCAGCATCGTTAAACGATGGTACCATCTGTCCACGTGGGAAATAACCGAGGTCGCCCCCTTTGGCAGCGCTAGGTCCCATTGATTTTGATTTTGCTTGAGCGATAAATTCTGATTTTAATTTATCTCCACCCAGACCCTTAAGGCTTTTGATAACAGCATCGGCTTCAGATTCTGTTTTGACTAGAATATGACGTGCGTGTACTTTTTCTTTGTCAATAAATTCATCCCCATTCGCATCAAAATAGGCTTTTACCTCTTTGGGATCTACCTTGATCGCTTCGAATTGTTGTTGCTCCCATACTTTGGCAGCGAGTTGCGCCTTCATCCGTTCAGAGAGAGTTTGGTATTCTGATTTGAATTCTTTGGATTCTAAAATCCCCGCTTTCTTCGCATCCTCAAATACCAATTGCTGTGCAACCATTCCTTCGATAATACGTTGACGCAATTCATTTTGTTTATCAGCAGGAAGTGAGTCAAAACGCCCCTGTGTCCCCTCCAAGAGAACTCTATTAACCTCATCCGAAGTAATAGTATTCCCATTCACAGTAGCCAACACGGCTGCATTCAGTGCCGAAGCACATAATAGAACTCCCAACGCCCAAATAGTAAACTCTCGTCTCATTGTTATCCTTGTTTCGTTTTCGATTGGTCGAATTATAATACATTTGTTAGCATATCGTATACAAATTAATCGATATTAAACGTCCGTGTTTTTTCTCTTCCCGTGTGATTGTTTTAGATACTGTTCAATTGTTTGTAAAAGAAAGTTTTTATCAATCGGTTTTGCCAAATGGGCATCCAATCCTGCCTGAATAATTCGCTCACGATCCCCAAGAAGGGCATGTGCTGTCAAGGCAATGACAGGGGTAAATCCTCGATTGTCCCGTTTATCAATCTCTTTTATCAGTCGATTTGCCATCAAACCATCCATGACAGGCATATCAATATCCATCAGTACCAAATCAAATGGCTCCTTGATATAGGCATCCACTGCCTTTTGTCCATTATCAACAGCTACTACCTCATAGTGATGCTGCTTTAAAATCGTTTCCAACAAGCGAAGATTGATAAGATTGTCTTCTGCTACTAGAATCTTACCTTCACCTAATTTCGGTCTTTGGGTAGAGCGCGGAGCAGATTTATCAATAGGAGCATGAATAGCCTCTTCTACTACAGGATGTTTGAGACGAAATGAAAAACGGGAACCCTTCCCTACTTCCGAAGCCAACATTAAATGTGATTGCATCATTGTTATGTATTTATAACTTAAACTCAACCCAACGCCCATTCCATCTTGACCACGTCGCTGATTGTCCCATGCAGATGAAAACGGTCGTAGCAATGTTTTTAATCGCTCACTTTCAATACCAACTCCTGTATCACTAATGGCATACTCGACTTCAATTTCTTCTTTATCCGCGCTCACGATAGAAATCTCTAAAAACACCTCCCCCGATTGAGGGGTAAATTTAATGGCGTTTTGCATTAAATTGCGTAAAATAGTCAAAATTTTATCTTGATCGCCTGCTATTAACAAAGGGAAATTAGGATCAATGAAAACACTCAATCGGATTTCTTTAGAACGTAGCATTTCATCAAACTGTATCGAAAAACTTTCATACACTTCCAACGGATTAAAGGCGTGCGACTTGGCTTCAATACCACCGCTTTCTACTTGCATAAGTTCTAAAAGATTTTCGATTTTAGCCATCATAGAAGAGGCACTGGAGTTTGCTATTGCCGCATACTCTTTTTGCCACGAGCTCAGTGGACTTGATTGCAATAAATCAATAAAACCAATAACCGCATTCATAGGCGTTCTAAATTCATGGGAAATATTGGTTAAAAGCTTCTTCTTAAACTGCTCAAAATAATGCTCAGCCGCCCGTGCCCTCTCGATCATTGACCTGTCTCTCAACGCAATAGCAACCAAAAATTCATTTTCCACAACAATAATTTCCGAACGAACAGCTACATGATAGCCTTGCGCTTTAACAACTATCTTGCCACGATAATCACCCGATTTTGATAATAATAAGGAGAGATCAACCCCTTGAAGCTGTAGCCATTGCTCGATGAGTGTCCCCTCATTTATTGATTCAATACCCAATAGGGTCAAAAAAAATGAATTAGCACCAACAATCTCACCTGAGAGATAAGTATAGAGGAAAGGATCACTGTGAGTATTAGCACACGAGGTCAACATCCCCAATGAAGAGACGAATTTTTGCTGAAATGTATTCGTGAACACCATGGGAAATCCTATTTTGTGACATGTAAATATTTTTGAAGAATATATTCAAGCTTCTCTCGGGTCAAAGGCTTGGAAAGATAGTCATCAAGCCCTTTTCCCAAGATATACTCTCTATCCCCCTCCATAGCCAAAGCAGTCAAAGCAATGATCGGCATTTTACCCTGACTCATAGCACCCTTGTTCGCTTTTATCTCTTGCGTTGCTAAAATACCATCTTTGATGGGCATATCAATATCCATAAAAATAATGTCAAATTTTTGATTTCGACAAGCTTCTACCGCTTCATCCCCGTTGGACGCAGTGACAACATTCAAACCATACTCTTTCAATAACAATTTAATCAACCGCTGATTAATCAAATTGTCCTCAACCACCAAAGCATGTATCCCCTGCTGTAATTGTACCGCTACCGAATCTGACTCTTTGGAAAGGTGCAAAATCTCACCTAAATGAATTCGTAAACTTGTCGGCAACAACGGCTTATGAAGTGTATAATCAATAATATGCAAGGTTCTTGCCAATATTTTTTCATTATGTTCCACTAAAAGAACGGTCTTGCAAGAGCGTTTTAATGATGAAAGTTGAAGTATCCAATCGGCTTTATCTTGAGAAGCAATAAAATAAACGACATCCACATCCGTAAAAAGCGTTTCATCAATCATATTGGCTTTTGTAACGCTCATACCGAAACTACGTAAGTAGTTGGTCAAATGATTGGCATCATCAAGATGTTTATCCTCTAATAGAACCACTTTCGCGCTGTGAGCATTAATCATATTCATAGCTTGATCCGATGAGCCCTCCAGCGTTAACGCAAAACTAAAGAATGATCCACGCCCTTCTTCACTGGTGATTTTGAGCTCACCCCCCATTAAATTAATAAGACCGTGAGCAAGGCTCAATCCAACACCAAGTCGGTTATCGGCATGGTCTCCCGATACAAATGGACGCGTAATAAGACCTAGTTGTTGCTTGCTAATCCCCTTGCCAGAATCTTTAATACTAAAACCAATAGTGCAACTCCCTGTTGTATTACGCTTAAGGAGCTTTACTTCTATCGTTATTTTTCCATTTGGTGGCGTAAACTTTAAAGCATTATCATACAAATTAGTAATTGTTTGCTTGATTTTTCGAATATCACCTACAAGCCGAGTAGGGAGTTTGGGATCAATAAAGACAAGGACACACACCCCTTTGTCATCACCTAACGAAACACATCCACGTGCGAGCTCTTCCATCTCAGTAATAATATTAAAATCAATCTGACTAACTGTAAGGCGACCTGTTTGCATCTGCGCTAAATCCAGTAAGTTTTCAATATTAGACATCAAATGTCGCGCTGAATCTTGAACAGAGTGAATATACTCAAGCTGTGTATCATCGGGATGAGTTTTGGACAAAAGATCAACAAATCCCAATATACCGTTCATCGGTGTTCGAAATTCATGCCCAATATTTGCTAAAAATTTTGTTTTAAGCGCTTCAATCTGTACTACTTCATCTTTTAGTGTGACAATATTTGTCTTATCTTCCAATCGGAGTAGATACAAATCACTAAAACCTTGACGCAACAATGTCGAAGTTGCAACCATAGAATGACGATTTCCATTTGTATCAATAATTCCCAATCCATACCCACTCGGACAATGGGTACGAATATAATCCAGCCAGCTTTTATCATACTCGGTAAAAATCTCTTCATCTTCATCACTAAAAAGTTCTCGAATGGAATCATGTTTCGTACGAAGTTCTTCAATGGTTTTAATAGGTACTAATTTGAAAAAAGCTTTGTTCGCCCCTATCCATCCTGATTCTTTCGTGAAAAATAAAAGTGCACTGGGATCTGTATCTAAAACTTTGT
>CANMHZ010000122.1 GCA_947497635.1 Helicobacteraceae bacterium
GTCCGGGAAAACGGCACTGATTAAAAATTATTTGCTTTCCCATAAAAAATCAACCTATCTTTATCTCGATTGCCGTGATATTCGAATAGATATACGTGAGCTTAATGAGATACTTGATCCATTTTGTCATGAGAATAAAATCAAAATATTGGCTCTTGACAATTATCGCGAGGAGATAAAGCTTTTTGATATAGGGCAGATTATTCTTTCTTCTGAATCTCCCAACCCTACTGATTTTGAGACACTTCCCCTCAATCTTCTTGATTTTGAAGAGTTTCTTGCCTTTGAGGCAAAATATGACTCTACGGCTTTAAACCACTTCTTCCAGCTGGGTGGTTTTCCTGCAATGCACAATATTGTATCGGAAGATCGTCCTCTCTACCTCCAAAAAACGTTAAGCAATGCACTCAATGAGATAGAGCTCTCTCTTTTGATACAAGCGACTAAGATGGTTACTCAAAAAGTTTCTGCGTACACCCTCTATGAGAGACTCAAGGAGGAGCGAAAGATATCTAAAGACAAACTCTATGTCTGCTTCCGCACGATGCTTGATAAGCGCTATTTGTATGTCTGTGAAAAGTATAACTATCCCAGTGCGACTAAAAAGCTTTATCTATGTGATATTGCTATTAAGCATGCATTAACGCTTCAAAAACATTTTGGAAAAGTGTTTGAAAATCTAATCTTTTTGGAATTGATTAAACATAAGATAGAGTGTTATTATGACGAGGGGATTGATTTTTATTTGCCACAAAGAAATCAAATTATCTTGGCATCAGCATTTGCGAATGAGCATGCTCTCTTTAAAAAGGTAGAAGCGTTAGAAGGATTTATTATTACGTATCAAGTGAAAGAGATAGTTGTGATAACGATGAATTTAGAAAGTACACTAGCCCACCCGATTGCTCGGATAGAACTGATACCTTTTTCCCAGTGGGCATTGGGAGAGGAGTAATTAAAATTTATACCCAAGACCGACAAAAGGTCCTTTGAACGTTGCATTGGTTGTAATATCAAAACGTTTGTCCAATTGCAATGATTCGTAACGATATCCTGCATGTACTTGAAGACCTGCAACAATATCCCATGATGCTTTTACACGTGCATCAGTTAATGAATCACCACTAAAGCTAATATATTTTACACTTCCATCAACGCTAAGTCCTGTCCCTGGGAGCATAACCGCTGCGGCTACATACCCCATTGGGATAACGGCATTAAATGATTGATCGGTATTTTTTATTTTTCCACTAATTGTTTTGGCAGTAATCCCAATATCAAGATCGACGATATTATCAAGAATTTCATAGTAAGGGGTAACGTCCATTTGTTTCAAAGAGACATCACTCCCTAGTCCACTAAATGTAAGATCCGATGTATAATCAAGACGGATATTGGGGACAAGAGGGACTGGGTGCTCTAAATAGGCTCCAAGTTGATAGCCACTTTGGGTAGCACCGTCAAAAACTGTGTTCGCCCCTTTATAATCAAAGTTTCCCGTTGCTGCCGGTGCCAAATAATCGGCTTCTACGCCAAATCCAAGTATCATTGCTGCTGACGCGTTAGCTGCCATCAAGGTCATTGCTAATAAAGCTGATTTTTTCATGAAGACTCCTTTTTTGTGTATGATACCGAATTTCACGATAAAATACACTATTACAAGGGAGAGAATATGAGATTTTGTGGAATTGATGAGGCGGGGAGAGGGCCACTTGCTGGATCACTTACGATAGCAGGAGTTATTTTACATAAATCTATAGCAGGGTTAAACGATTCCAAAAAGCTGAGTGAAAAAAAACGGGAAGCTCTTTTTGAAATTATTATTGCCCATTCGACGTATCATATTGCCCGTTTTGATTCAGAGCAAATTGATACGTTAGGACTTTCAGCATGTTTAGCGGCTGGGTTGCGAGAGATTATGGCGGTGATTGGGGAAGCCCAGTATCTTTATGATGGGAATTCGACGTTTGGGGTGAGCGGACTCTCAACCCTCGTCAAAGCTGACGCGACAGTCCCTGAAGTGAGTGCTGCCTCGATACTTGCCAAAGTAACGCGGGATCGAGAGATGGTCAAGCTTGCGACTTTGTATCCTGAATATGGTTTTGAGGGTCATAAGGGATATGGTACAGCGACTCACGTCGAAGCAATTCGACAATATGGTTACTGCCCAATTCATCGTAAAAGTTTTAAACTAAAATCACTTCAAGTCACTCTCTTTTAGAGATGATGGCTATAATTTCTGGAAAAAAGGATATTTTGATGGTTTCACTTACCCACCTAGAAGCTGCATTGGCGGCTGTTGATGTCGAAGTTAAGGCATTACTCTATAATCAATCCTTGTCTCTCAGTGAAAAAGATGAAAAGATGTTGCCATTATTACGCGAAAGTAAGGTTCTTAAACAAGCTCACGAAGATTTGTGTTATTTACGAGACAATCCACCAACTTCAGCAACTGGATGTAAGGCTGGAAGCTATCGGGAGGATTAATCCTTCCCTATGCTGCGGATAAAATTTTTGCTACAGACTCGTCAAAAAGATTTTGATCCATTCCGTACTCTTCTATGAGGCTACGAGCAATTGCGAGAGTCGCATCCGTCATTTGTCCCTCTAGCGTAATTGCTTCTTTAGATACTTTTAGAAATTTTGCCATCTCTTGTGTTTCAGAATCAGATGCATCCTCAGGTTCATTGGCGAAACGGATTAAATGTACCAAATCGGGATCAAAATTCCATTTATAAAAAATAGTGGCTGTTACATCTTCAGATTTACTGCCACACGATGCAACTTCAGCCTCGCTGGTTGAACCTCCATGGTTTAACACGTCATGCAGGAGTGAGGACTTGCCTGATTCGATCAAATAACGACTAATAACTACTTTTCCCAGTTCCAATAAAAAAGAGGCCAAAGAGAGGTGTTTAAGCAAGGAACGATCTACTTTACCCGCCCATCGGCTCACCAGTGCATTTTGCATCTGTGCACGCGCTAAATAATTATTTTGTGTCATTCCGTACGGGGAGAGGTCAATATCCATACACGAGTTTGCTGCAGAAGCTACGGTGAAGGTTCGGATAGTATCCTTGCCTAAGAGCGAAATTGCCTGCGTTACATCGGTAACGGTCCGACTTAATCCGTACAGTGGAGAGTTAGCTGCTTTGAGAATGTAGGCGGTGACGATTGGGTCGTCTTTGATTGCGACGGCCATATCGGCTACACCACTGTTTGGGTTATTATAGACAATTTCCACTTTCCGAACTGTTTCGGGTAGCATTGGGATACGGTCGATTTGTTCCATCAATTCAGGATTCATGATTTCCTCCAAATTATTTAAACTATAGATGAAACTATTATAGAATATTATAGGTTAAAGTAGTGTGTTATTTTTTATGATTCTAAAAAAAAAGGGGAAAAGTGAGATAAAAAGTAAAAAACTCCCCATCAGATACCTGCGGCACAAAGTACGTCTAGGTGTGCTGCTGTATTCCTACCCTGACACGATGTCTAATCGCACCCTTGCACAGGTCTAATGAAGAGAAATCGCATTATGCCTATCTTTAGCTTATGATACAATTAGAGCATAAATAAAAATACGAATTTTGGGTGATGATTATGATTGATCTACAAGTAGATGAGTGGACGCAACAAGAGTATTTGACGAATAAACGTGAATTAGAAGCACAAGGGGTGATCGTCGTATTGGTTGATACTATTTTAAATCCTATCGAGGGGACACCAACGATTACGTACAATCCACCGTTATTGCGGGAATATCCCAGAGGAAGCGTGTTTGTATTTTATTGTGACAGCGGTAAAAGTTCTCATGAGCGTTTGAGAGAATTTCGAACAAAATTTCCTGATAATATTTGCATCAGTTTACGAGGAGGACGAGGGTATTGGCGGAAGAATTTACGAGTATAACAACGATAACACAAGCGTGTGAAGCGTTTGTTCTTTCTCTAAAGGAAGAGCGTTATTACGATGCCCATGAGGATTTGGAAGCGCTTTGGTTTCCACGTCGTTTTGAGGATGATGATGAAGTGAAGCTGTGGAAAGGGTTTATCAACGCGGCGGTGTGTTTTGAATTAATTAAAAAAGGTCGTGCTCAAGCATCCTTAACTGCGTGGAAAACGTATTTAAAATATCTTCCCCGCTTAGAGACGCTCACGGGGGAACATTGTGAAACGTATGTTAAAATAGTGCACTTAATAGAAGAAATAAGGAGTTACCAATGTCCCAATTCCTAAAAGCAATGGCATTTCGTCACGCGTGCAAGCAGTTTGATAGTGAAAAACAGATTCCAAGTGAACAATTCGAGCAAATTTTAGAGGTTGCCCGTATGTCTCCTTCCTCGTTTGGCATGGAGCCGTGGAGACTGATTGTCGTACGTGATCCGAAATTGCGTAAAGCACTCAAATCATCGTGCTGGAACCAAAATCAGATTACCGATTGTTCCGAACTGGTCATTTTTACCACGGATAACGATATCGTCCGAAGTGATTCTCCCTATGTTCGTAAAATGTTTGAACGTCGGGGAATGAGCAGTGAGATGGTCGATACGTACTTAGGTGTCTATAAAAACTATCTTGATCCCATAGAAGCGGATGAGGAACTTCTCGAAAACTGGACGGCGAAGCAGTGTTATATTCCCCTTGCTAATACAATGACCTATGCTGCGACTCTTGAAATCGACAGCTGTCCGATAGAGGGATTTGATAAAGAGGGGG
>CANMHZ010000123.1 GCA_947497635.1 Helicobacteraceae bacterium
GCTTCCCCCGTTGGATTAGCGCTCAGTCGTGAAACGCAAACCATCGCTTCTGAAGCCAAAAAAGGGGCAAAAAGTTCTACCCTCTACTCTGTCGATACGTCAGGTTCCAACATTGCTAAATATGCCGCTAACCCCTCTGCCTTTACAAAAAAAAGTATTGTTATCCATCTCCCCATCGTCAAAACTTCTATGCTAGTGGCGCAACTTACCTTTAGCGGTGCACGCGAACAAAATATCCTCTCAACACAAATCAACTTTGACCCCACCTTGATAAGCCTAACCCAATACAAAGATCGGAAAAATATGATCGTAGCCAACTCTATTATTGAGCAAATCCCAGCTATTTATGAGACCAATGAATTGATGAATAATGATCTCACCTTTGATTGGATCAACTACACAACAAGTGTTGGGATTGATTATTTAAATGCTTCTCTTAGTGAGGAAGAGCGTGAATATTCGATGCGGGTGATCGATTCTCAAATTATTTATCCCGTGGAGCTTATGCGCCCCAAAGAGTTTGGATTTGAGCCTTTGAATGGGAAATAATTAGCAATAATTATAATTTAAGAGTCTCACTGCTATAGTTATTTAACTCTGTACAAAAAGGACACACCATGGCAAAACGTGGAATATCTATCCTCAAGGGAATAGAGGCACAAACAGTTATCGAACTTCTCAATAAAGCCTACTGTGATGAGTGGCTTGCCTATTACCAATATTTTATCGAATCCAAAGTTGCCAAAGGGTTGATGAAAGATGCTGTTATAGCAGAGTTAACACTTCATGCTGCTGATGAGCTTCGACATGCTACAATGCTTACAGGACGTATCATTCAGCTTGGAGGAACTCCTATTTTACACCCTAGTGAATGGTTAACTCACTCTAATTGTGGCTATGATGCACCTACGAATCCTGATGTCCGTGCGATTTTGGATCAGGCGATAAAGGGGGAACAATGCGCTATCACCACTTACTCGTCATTGTTGGATATTGTCCGAGAGAAAGATATTGTAACGTACGATCTCATTTCTCAAATTTTAGCGGATGAAGTGGAGCATGAGGAAGATTTGCAATCATTATTTGATGATATTGAAGAGTTTGTCTCCCAGTTTAAACAATGAGTATTTTAGTTATTAATGCAGGTAGTTCCTCGATCAAATACAGCCTTTATAGTGCCAAAACACTAAGCGTAATTGATCATGGTCTACTCGAAGAGATCCGAAATCATGATGAGGGTTTTGAGCTAATGCGCGCTCAGCTTCGACTCCACCATATCGATATTACTGATATTAATGCTATTGGTCATCGTGTGGTTCATGGGGGTGAACGCTTTCATGAACCTGCGTTAATCGATGATGCGCTGATACAAGAGATAACGGCTTTGATTCCACTTGCGCCCTTGCATAATCCTGCTAATATCTCAGGAATCAATGCCGCACGTAAAATTGCCCCTAACGTTCCAAATTTTGCTATTTTCGACACCGCTTTTCACCAAAGTATGCCTGATTATGCTTACCGATACCCACTTGCTCATGATTTGTATGAATCGTATCATATTCGCCGCTACGGTTTTCACGGTACATCGCACCATTATGTCAGTGATAAAGCGGCTGATTTACTGAACAAACCGATCGAATCACTCAATCTGATTACCTTTCATATCGGTAACGGTGTCAGTGCCTGTGCTATCGAAAAAGGTAAGAGTATTGATACCTCGATGGGGATGACACCGCTGGAGGGGCTTATGATGGGGACACGGTGCGGGAGCATTGACCCCTCAATCATCGGCTATCTCATGCACGAGAAAAAGATGACCATCGACGAGATAGAGACTCTTTTGAACAAAAAAAGCGGTCTCTTTGCCATTGCAGGGACGAATGATCTTCGAACCATATTGAGTGCAAAAGAGAGGGGTGATGCGAATGCTACTCTCGCCATTGAAATGTTCGTTTATCGGCTTAAAAAACAGCTTGGTGCGTATATGACAACCATGAGAGGTATCGATGCAATTGTCTTTACTGGGGGAATTGGAGAGCATTCTGCAACTATTAGAGAAGCCGTATGTAGTGGATTGGAGCATCTGGGAATTCGTCTTGATGAAGATAAAAACAGTATAAACGCATCCCACATAGAGGATCAAAATAGCTCTATTGCCCTTCTTGTTATCCCAACGGATGAAGAATATCAAATTGCGCAGTATGTTCAGCAACTGTTGTAACATTTTTACCGTATGATTATAAAAATACTATGACATCCAAATAAAGAAGAAGAATATGAAAATTGAGCATACCGATATATTAGTTTTAGGCGGCGGGCCTGCTGCCCTTGTGACCGTTGCAACTGCATTGGAAAATTTTCCTGACAAAAAGATTACGGTTATCAAAGAAGATGAACTCTCACTTGTTCCGTGTGGTATCCCCTATATTTTTGGAGAGATACTCGGAGACAGTGATAAAGATACAATGTCCTGCGGTGGTCCTATGGCGGAGATGATTAATATTATTATAGATACTGCGGTATCCGTAGATATTGAGAAAAAAACTGTTTTTGCTCACAACCACACGATCACTTTTGATAAACTCGTTTTTGCAACAGGGTCGAACCCCTTTGTTCATAAAAGCTTTGAAAATGCCCTTCATTTGGAAAATGTATTTACCATCGAAAAACATAAAGATAAAGTGGATGCACTCAAAAGTTATCTAGCCGATAAAGAAAAAGTTATTGTTGTGGGAACAGGATTTATTGGGGTTGAGATGGCAACGGAACTGCGCTCAGTCGGTAAAGATGTAACAATTATTGGCGGAAGACACGTCTTAGCGGATGCGTTTGATGTTGATATGGCACTGCAAGCCGAACAGATTATGAAAGATCTTGGGATTACCCTTTCATTGGGTCAACACGTCTCTCATATCGTCCACAGTAATGGTAAAGCATCGTGTGTTGAGCTATGTGATGGATCGTGTATTCATGGAGACGTCATTATCTTGGCGACAGGGTATCAACCTAATAGCACTCTTGCAAAAGAGGCAGGATTGAAACTCGCACGCTACGGAGGAATTTGGGTCGATGAATATATGCGTACCAAAAACAAAGATATTTTTGCGGTGGGTGATTGTTGCGGGCGACGCGATTTTATTACCCGTGACCCTTCAAAAGTAATGCTTGCTTCCACGTCTGCTTCAGAAGCACGTGTGGCGGGAAATTCCCTTTATGGTCTCAAATACCTCAAAGGGTTCAATGGAACCATCGCTATTTTCTCTACCATGATCGGCAATCGCGTTTTTGCCAGTGCAGGTGTCACCGAGGCTAGAGCAAAAGAAGAAAAAATCGAGTACACCGTAGGGTTCTTCGAAGGTCTCAATCGCCACCCCTCAACAATACCAGATGCGTCCAAACAGTCGGTCAAACTTATCGCCCTCAAAAGCAGTGGACAAATAATAGGGGGACAAGTAATCGGAGACAAAGAAGCAGGAGAGGTGATCAACATTATAGGGCTTGCTATCGAATCCGAATTAACCGCGCATAAACTGGTATCGCTTCAAGTTGCGACCCAACCATTACTCACAGCAGCACCTACAACCTACCCTATCATCAAAGCGGCGCAACAGATTATTAGAAACTAAAGGAGTCCGAATGAATATTGCTATTTTCACCTCTGGTGGGGATTGTGCAGGGATGAATCCTGCCATTAAAACATTTGTTGAAGAGTGCTACACGCGAGAGATTATTCCTTATCTTATTTATGATGGACTAGAAGGGCTTATTGATGACAATATCAAGAAGGCCTCGCATTGTGATGTTTCTGGGATTATCTATCGTGGAGGGACAATTTTACGATCTTCTCGTTCTAAGCGATTTTTTGAAAAAGAGCATAGAGCCAGAGCGTATGAGAATCTTAAGAGCAAAGGGATTGAAAAACTTATCGTCCTAGGTGGCGATGGAAGCTTTCGAGCTCTTGATATATTTTATCACGATTTTGGAATTGATTTTATCGGTATCCCCTCCACTATTGATAACGATATTTATGGAACAGATTATTGTCTTGGAGTTGATACCGCACTGAATGTTATCCGTCAGGCAATCGATGATATTCGAGATACCGCATCCTCTTTTAAGCGTGCATTTGTAATCGAAACCATGGGGCGTGAGTGTGGCTATTTGGCTCTCGTCTCAGCCCTTACGTGTGGTGCAGAAGTCTGTATCATCCCTGAACTTGAATTTAATCTCCAAACATTGGGCGATAGACTCAAAGATGATGTAAAAAAAGGAAGAAACTACGCTATTGCTATTACTGCCGAGGGATCGAATATGAGCGAAAAGATTGAAGCATGGTTTGAAAATGAAATCGGACTTGAATCGCGCATTACGAAACTCGGGCACATTCAGCGCGGAGGGAATCCAAGTGTTTTTGATCGCCTTATAGCCAGTGAGTTTGTCATCAATGCACTGGATCAACTAAGTAAAATGAGTAACAATCATCATACAATCGTATATAAAAACGGCTCTTTTGATTTTATTGATATTGATACGGTCAGTTCTGGAACCTACACTATTAAGCCTGAACTTCTAAAAATGGGTCAGGCTTTGTGTCGGTAATCTACTCTTTAAATTTAATGATTATACATCTTCACATAATATTCATGCACCATGCGTCCTGAATCGAATGCGGGGATAACATCGGACAT
>CANMHZ010000124.1 GCA_947497635.1 Helicobacteraceae bacterium
GTTGTCACGCAAACGAAAAAATTTCACGGCTTAAATCTCTCGCATATTGAGACGAAAGCAACCGTAAGTGTTGGTGAGACTATTGAAGCTATTGTTGATGTATCACGCAACGAAATCGCAAAGCACCACTCCGCAACCCATCTTCTTCATGCGGCATTGTATGAATTGTTGGGTGAGCATATTTCCCAAGCAGGCTCTTTGGTTGAGCATAATCGGTTGCGTTTTGACTTCTCCCACCCAAAAGCAATGAGCCATGAGGAAGTTGCACTCGTGGAAGAGCGTGTTAACTACCATATCCTCCATGCACTTAGCGGTATTACCCAAGAGCTGAGCATCGATGAAGCGAAGAAAAGCGGTGCCAAAGCGCAGTTCGGGGAAAAATATGGCGATATCGTTCGGGTTGTCAATTTCGGAACCGCATCGGTTGAGTTTTGTGGTGGTGTCCATGTTGATAATACAGCTTCCATCGGGACATTTATTATCGTAAAAGAGAGCGGTGTCAGTGCAGGGGTACGACGTATTGAAGCAGTATGCGGTAATGCCGCTTATAATCATTTCAAAGCCAATCGCCATCTTCTCGAAGAAGTAGAAGGTTCGGTCAAGAATCGTGATATATTAGCAGGAATAGAGCGTCTTAAAGAGCAAGTAAAAACGCTTAAAACCGAAATAGCTACCCTCTCATCGGCTTCGAAAGAAGAGCTTACTGTTACAATGATGGGCAACACTGCCGTTGTTGTTGCTGAACTTTCCGTGGGGGATATCAAAGAGCGTATTGATGAACTTAAGAACGCTCACGAGTCCCTTTGTGTAATGTTGTTCCAAGTCAAAGATGATAAGATTCTCCTTGCTAGTGGGGTCAAAAACTCCTCCGTAAAAGCAGGTGATTGGGTCAAAACAATCGCCCCTATCGTCGGTGGCGGTGGTGGCGGACGACCAGATTTTGCTCAAGCGGGAGGAAAAGATCCTTCTAAAATTAATGAAGCGTTAGGGGAAGCTCTGGCGTATATCACCAAGGAATTAAGTTAATGAAAGATCTTATGGTTCAATTGTTCGCTGATTATCGCACGCCGATTGTCTTTTTACACGTACTGAGTGCGGTTGTTTGGGTTGGAGGGATGATTGCCATCCGTTTTGCCGTTCATCAATCGTGCGCGATGATAGCCGATCCAAAACTACGAATGGAACGAGCAGTTCATACGCTTAAGCGATTATTTACGATTGTATTGCCTTTTGTGATTGTATTGATTATCACAGCGGTTATTATGGCAGTAGGGCTTGGGTTTCGTGCCGCTGCACTGGATGAGATGGGGAATGTAATCGATGCAAATGCGATGAACGTGTACAAAATTGTCCATCTCAAAGAGGCAATTTGGTTAGTGATGGCGATCAATCTTGGTGCAATGATGTTTCGACGCAATCAGGCCCAAAAAGCACTTGCCAACAATGATCTAGGGCGTGCAAAGTCAATGCTTGAAGTGATTAGTAAATATATGGTTCCTTTGAATATTGTTCTTGGGGTTATTGCTATTTTTATCGGTGTGTTTTTACGTAACGCATATTGATGCTCCGTCTTTGTTCCTCCTCCATCACCCGTGCCGAACTTCTTCGTGCCGCGGGTATCCCATTTTTCCAAGAGTCCATCGATTTTGATGAAGACTCTATTGTCTCTTCTTGTCCTAAAAATTTTGTTTACCAAGCCACGCTCGGAAAATACCGTGTCAACTATGAAAAATTCGGATGCACTGATTTTCCTTTACTTGTAGCGGATACGGTCGTTACGGCACAAGGTAAAATTCTTCGTAAAGCCAAAGACGAAGCCGATGCCCGCGCCATTTTAGCGACTCAAAGCGGTTGTGAAGTGACTATTTTCACCTGTATGATTTACAAAACGCCTTGTTTAGAATTGATTGATATTTCCTCTACCCACTATTTTTTCAATCCATTTGATCCCGATGATATTGATCGCTACATCGCAAGCGGTGAGTGGCGTGGCAAAGCGGGTGCGTGTATGGTAGAGGGGTTTTGTAAACCGTATATTCGTGAAACGAGAGGGTTTGAGAGTACGGCTATGGGGTTGTGTGTAGAGGTGTTGAAGCCTTTTTTATAGAGATAATGCACCTAATGAGATATATTTATCATTACAATAATTAACTATGCTATACTTGTCATAGTATTTTAATGACAAAGGATTGCTATGAGTGGTGGATATTTCGAGATAGGTAAGCCTGTATCGGATGAGCGGTTTTTTGGAAGGAAAAAAGAGCTGGCACAGTTGGAATTTTTTCTCCATAACAATCAAAGTATCGTTATTATCGCTCCTCGCAAATATGGTAAAACGTCGTTAGTCAAAAAATATTTAAGCTGTGTCACCGATAAACTCATTATTGAAATAGATTTAATGCGCTATCTAAGTAAAAAAGAGATCGCAGATGCTGTTATCGACAAATGTTATGAAAATATAGGGACGAAAAAAGCAATTCATCAAATGAAAAGTGGGATGTTGAGTTTTAGTAAAAAATTAGCATCTATGGTCAAGATTAATATGGGTGTGTTAGAACTAGAAGGGCTAGAGAGATTTTTTCATACGGATGTTATGAGTGAGGATGAATATCTTCTTTACGCATTTGAATTTGTCGAAAAGTTTGCCCTTTCGACGGGGAAAAAAGCAATTTTTTTTATTGATGAATTTGCGGAACTTTCAAAATTTTCCGATACTGCTATTATGGGACAGCTTCGCTCTATTATCCAGCATCAGCAACACACCGCTTATATTTTTGCAGGCTCTCAACCGACACTTATGAATACACTCTTCCTCGATAAAAATGAGCCATTTTTCAAGTTTGCTACTGTATTGACGTTGGGGGCGATTGATGAGAAGAGCTTTTCGCAGTATGCCAGAATGCTATTTGAGAAAGAAAAAATGATATGTGATGATAGCACTATCTCAGATATTTATACATTTTGTGGTGGTGTGGCATATTACCTGTCACTTTCTATGATGTTTTTATGGATGATGAAACCATCTACGTGTACACCACAAATCATTGATGAGGTACAATCCAAAGTCTTGGAAGTCTCTGCTTTTGGATTTGAAAATGAAATTATTGCCCTTAAGCGTCGGAAATATTTTCTCGAAATCGTTTTAACTATCGCCAACGGCACCAACCCCTATACTCTCAAAACAACCCAACGCCAAAACATCAATACCATCCTAAAAAGCCTTGAACTCGATGGAGTTATTCTCAAAAAAACTGACGGGTTCGTTCTAAGTGATACCGTGTTTGGAAAATATCTTCGCACTGTTATGGGGTGATGTTTTGAGGGTGTTTTTATAGCTCCTTGACTTGTTGATTTTAAGTGGTTACAATTTTATCGTAAACATAATCTTCTTGTGTTCAATGGAGTGGTAAAGCTAAGGTTGAGGGACTTGATCATCCCTTGACCTTTTTTTTTGCCCTCCAAAGAACACAAGAAGGGGGTCTTTTATGGATAAGATTATGTTTACGCTATTTCTTATGTGCGTTTTTGCACCACTAATTCATTAGTGCCAAGGGGTTTATCCCCTTGATCCCCAACTAATATGAACTCCCAAAAATGGAAAATTTTATACTATTAAAGACTACTTATGAATCCCTATAGCAATAGAAAATAAAAAGCAAATTGTAGCTATATTGCGCTACAATTATAAAAATATAAAGGAGTTACTATGGCGATGGAAGCAACTATTAGAGCTCGATGCGATGCAGATTTAAAGAACGCGGCAGAAGCAATATTTAAAGAGCTTGGTATTTCTACGTCCCAAGCGATTAATATGTTTTTAGCTAAAGTTAAAAGAGAAAAAGGTATCCCTTTTGAACTAAAAATTCCTAACGAACTAACGGCGAATACAATGGAAGAAGCTCGAAGAGGGATTAATATGGAATCTATTACGATAGATGCACTGAAAAGTGAATTTCCCCTCGTTCCCAAGCTCCAGCTTGGGAATGCATACAGCAACACTACAAGGGAATAATAATAAATGCAATGGATAGCAATAAATAAAAGTAACAAAAAAACTGGTGTGAATAATAAATATTCATCTGCAAAGCCAAAGAGACAATAACAAATAATGGGTAGAAGCAGATATAAAATAGTCGAACCAATGTACCCACATTTTATTACGTGTACAATATTGCATTGGATACCGATATTCACACGAGTTGAAACCGCTCAAATCGTATTAGATAGTCTCAAATATTTACAAAAGAGTGATAACCTAAAAATCTATGTGTATGTTATCTTGGAAAACCATCTTCATTTAATAGCAAGTAGTGACGATATTTCCAAATCAATGCAAAAGTTCAAATCATTCACAGCTAAAGAAATTTTGCACTATCTACAAAAACAAAATGCGAAAACAATACTCGATCAATTGGCATTTTATAAAAAAGCTCACAAGACGGAAACATCTTATCAATTATGGCAAGAAGGGATACAGCCGAAACGTATTCAAGATGAAACTATGATGATTGAGAGGGTAAACTATATCCATCAAAATCCACTCAAGAGGGGATATGTGGATGAGGCTAAACATTGGAGATATAGCAGTGCGAGAGATTATGAAGAAATTCAAGGATTGCTAGAGGTTGAACGGTTATGGTAAATAGAGGCATCAGTATGCATTCCCAAGCTGGAGCTTGGGAACGAGA
>CANMHZ010000125.1 GCA_947497635.1 Helicobacteraceae bacterium
GTGTAAATTGCGTCGCTTCCGCTAGAATAGACGTTTCACTTCGTGTGCGGATCGTACGCCCCTGATGAACCCCAATAGCACAAAAGTTACACTCTCCCCAACACCCTTGATGGGTCATAATAGAGAACTTGATCGTCTCCAAACACTTCACCTCTCCTTGCGGACGATGATAGGGATGAAGTTCACGGGTAAAGGGAAGGGCACTGACTGCGTCCATTTCATTCTCATCAAGATAATCGGCTGGGGGATTTTGAATCGAGTACCGTCCATCCACTTCTTGACACAACCCCATTGCACTAATAGGATCATTATGATCATAAAACGCATCAAAGAGATCAATATATTTCTCTTTGTTCTCCAAACACTCTTTATGCGAGGGTAACGTTAAATACCCCTCTTTTGGCTCTTTAGAGATATAACAGACACCTCGAATATCCTGTGGTGGTCTCCCCTCGTCCAATGCTTTTGGGAGAGCAATAATCGCCCCCTCACCCATCCCGTAAATTAAAAAATCCGCTTTGGCATCAAAAAGAATAGGTTTACGTAACTTGTTCGTCCAATAGTCATAATGAGTCACACGACGCAAGCTTGCCTCGATACCTCCAAGAACAATGGGAACCGTATTTTTAAAATACTGACGGATAAGATTGGTGTAGACCAATACTGCACGGTCGGGGCGTTTGTTGTTCACTCCACCGGGGGTGTAATCATCATTGTTGCGGAATTTCTTGGTCGCCGTGTAGTTGGAAACCATCGAATCGACACTTCCACCACTCACCCCCCAAAATAGCCGTGGTTCACCGAGGCGTTTAATATCAACATCACTGTCAATATCAGGCTGCCCAATGATACCGACACGATACCCCTCACGCTCCAAAATCCGCCCTACAGCAGCTATGCCTATAAAAGGAGAATCGATATACGCATCACCATTGATGAGAATGACATCGCACACATCCCATCCTCGTGCATCCATCTCAGCACGGGTTGTGGGTAAAAATCGGAAAGTTTCAGGAGGGTTTGTTTTCATAACGTGATTGTACGGTGAAATCTCTTACAGAGGGCTATGCGTTACGGTATAATAATTTTATGGAAAATAACTTAAATCAAGAGGTTATCGAGCACCTCATGCACCCCAAGAATTACGGTCCGCTCGAAAATCCAACAGGCGTTGGTGTCGGACATAGCGAAACAAGTGGCGAATTTGTCATTTTTTATATCAACTGCGACGGCGAAACTATTACGAATGTCGGTTATGCAACCAATGGATGTCATGACACGGTCGTTTTTGGCTCTATGTTTACGGAGATGATCAAGGGGGAAACATTGGAGTATGCTCACAAAGCAGCGCAAAAACTTACCGAAAAAGTAGCACTTGGACCTGAGAAACAACAAGCGTGTGCCCAAATGGTACTAACATCCTTCGATGCCGCCCAAATCAATCAAGACAATAAAGCCAATGGGATGGATGAAGAGCTTCATGCTATCGAAATCGGACTAGATTGTGAGGTAGAAGTATGAGTGATGCAACTTTTTTTCAACGTAAACACCAACTATGGCTTCGAATTGCTTTTGCCTCATTTGCTACAACCAATTTACAGATCAAAAATCGACTTTATGAATTTTCGGTCATTGAATTTCGTCATCTCAAATGGGTTGCCGAAACGTTAGTAGAGTCTAATGTCCCTTACGATTACGAGCGTGACAAAGAATTGTCTATCGAATCGGAAACACTTTTTGGGCTTTTAACGATACTCATCAAAGAAATCGAAGAGATGCAATCTCTCTATGATCATTCACAGCTCTCCCAGCGACTTCTTCACGATGAACATTACATACTTCAAACACTCCAAGAAACTCTAGCTGACGATTCAATAGATGAAAAATTGACGGCATTTAATCGCTCACGTCAATGGGGTGATACTTCTCTCTCCTCGCAAGAACTTGATGCCCTCACCCTCTTTTTGTTCGAAGAGAGTTACAAAGAGTATGAGCTTATCATGATCTATTTTTATTCCCAAATGAGTGCGTCTACACCACTTCAATACGGCAGTTTTCAAGATTTAATCGATGAATCCCATTTTCATCTCCGATCGTTTGGAGAGATGATGGCGAAAATGGGAATTTTATCGCTTCCTCGAATGCTCCATCCACGAACCTACAAGATTACCGATATGGAAAAATTTTTGTATGACGGAATTACAGAAGAGGAAAATGCAAAAGAGGAGTGCCGACGATTATCCGCACTTATCACCGATAAAAAACTCTCTACTTTTTTTGAGTTTATCAATTTTCAAGAAAGTTACCATATCGAAATTATGAAAAAATTATTAAAGGAAATTCATGGATGAGCAAGGGAATGTTTTTATATTGCTCGGCGTTATAGCCGTTTTTATTTTTGTGTTGACACGTAAAAAAAAGGATAAATAGATGAAGTATGAAGCAATAAAAGAGGAGCTCAAAGCCAATCCAAAAAAGTGGCTCGTAACAGGATGTGCTGGCTTTATCGGTTCCAACTTAGTAGAGACGCTTTTGGGTCTTGACCAAACCGTTGTTGGTCTCGATAATTTTTCAACAGGGTATCAACACAATTTGGATGATATTGAAAAAAATGTTACAGCAGAACAATGGAAAGGATTTAATTTTATTAAGGGTGATATTCGGAATTTAGAAGATTGCAATAAAGCATTAAATGGCATTGATTTCGTTCTCCATCAAGCAGCTTTAGGTTCTGTTCCTCGCTCCATTGATAACCCAATCAATACCAATGACTCCAATGTTACAGGCTTTTTAAATATTTTGACATCCGCGAAAGATAATGGTGTCAAACGATTTGTCTATGCAAGTAGTAGCTCGGTTTATGGCGATTCACAAGAGTTACCAAAAGTAGAATCGCGAACAGGAAATTTACTCTCCCCGTATGCCGTTACCAAAATGGTCAATGAGCTTTATGCCGGTGTCTTTTACAAAACGTACGGACTCCAGACGATAGGATTACGTTATTTTAATGTTTTTGGAAAAAGACAAGATCCAGATGGGGCTTATGCAGCAGTTATTCCCAAATGGGTTGGTTCGCTTCTAAAAAATGAAGATGTCTACATCAACGGTGATGGAGAAACAAGCAGAGATTTTACCTATATTAAAAATGTAGTTCAAGCTAACATATTGGCAGCAACATCAACTAATGAACAATCATTTGGAGAAGCCTTTAATACAGCAATCGGTGGACGTGAAACACTTAATAATTTGTATCAAGCTATCAATGAAGGATTGGCAAAAAATCTTTCTGATTTTGAGATGAAGAAAGCAATTTATCGCGATTTTAGAGCTGGAGATATTAGACATTCTAATGCAAATATTGCTAAAATGAAACAATTACTTGGATATGTTCCGACTCATTCCCTCGAAGCTGGATTGGAAGAATCTATTTCATGGTATATAAATGACATAAAAGGGACAAAATAATGCAAAAAGAAATTTCTTTACAAGAGTGTAAAATTTGTATCATCGGGTTAGGCTATGTTGGGCTTCCTTTAGCGCACGCTTTTTCATCTAAATACAAAGTTGTCGGTTTTGACATCTCTTCGTGGAGGATCGATGAGCTTAGAGCTGGTCATGACCGAACGCTTGAACTCAATGAAACTCAAGTGAATGAAGCCCTTACCAATGGAATGGAATTTACTCTCAATATAGATGACATTAAAGATTGTAATATTTTTATTGTCACCGTACCAACACCTATCGATAAAAATAAACGTCCCGATTTAACCCCTCTTATCAAAGCAAGTGAAACAATAGGCAAAGTTCTCAAAAAAGATGACATAGTAATCTATGAATCAACGGTCTATCCAGGTGCAACTGAAGAGGAGTGCGTCCCTGTTCTTGAAAAATTCTCTTCCCTAAAATTCAACCAAGATTTCTTTTGTGGATACTCACCAGAGCGAATCAATCCAGGAGACAAAGAACATACCGTTACAAAAATCAAAAAAGTAACCGCAGGAAGTACGCTAGAGATAGGCAAAAAAGTAAATGAGCTTTACGCAAGTATCATCACGGCAGGAACACATTTGGCTCCGACTATAAAAGTAGCCGAAGCAGCAAAAGTTATCGAAAATTCTCAACGGGATATTAATATTGCGTTTGTCAATGAACTGGCTATTATCTTCAATAAATTGGGTATAAATACCAATGATGTACTCGAAGCAGCGGGGACAAAGTGGAATTTCTTACCGTTTAGACCAGGCTTGGTTGGTGGTCACTGTATCGGTGTCGATCCCTACTACTTAACCCATAAAGCTCAGCAAGTTGGCTACAATCCAGAGATAATACTCGCAGGTAGAAGACTAAATGACAACATGGGAATCTATGTAGCAAATCAAGTGATAAAACTTATGATAAGAAAAGGTCATAAAATTGAAGGCTCAAAAATTCTCGTTTTAGGCATTACATTTAAAGAAAACTGTCCAGATATAAGAAATAGTAGAGTCATCGACGTAATTCAAGAGCTAAACGAATTTGGATGCAATGTTGATATAACGGACTACTGGGCTGATGCTGATGAAGTTAACCACGAATACAATCTCAATCTTATCCAAAATCCAAATATGGATGAGTACAATGCTATCATTTTGGCTGTTGCACACAATAACTATAAAAC
>CANMHZ010000126.1 GCA_947497635.1 Helicobacteraceae bacterium
GAACTATAACCAGCAGAATCCTTGCGTTTATTCTATCGCCTAAAATCTTAGGCTAATGTTAAGAAAGACGCAAAAGAGGTGATAAGCCCTCTCTTATCTCCTTTTTTGTATAATTTCGCCATTTAAAACCCTCGAAAAGAGAACATAATCATGGTACAAGTCACAAAATTAGCAATGCGTTTCGGTAGTCGAGTTTTATTTGAGGGGATTAACCTCAAGCTCGACCGTAATAAGCGTTATGGTCTCATTGGAGCCAATGGCGCAGGAAAAACAACTTTCTTAAACATTCTTAGCGGTAAAATCAAAGATTACGAGGGTGATATTTCAATTGAGCCGGGACTAAAAGTCGGTATCTTGGGGCAAAATCAATTTGCTTATGAAGATTTCACTATCGCTGATACTGTTTTATGTGGAAATAAACGTCTGTATGATGCGATTAAAGAGAAAGAGATTCTTTATGCTACCGGTGATTTTGAGGACGATAAAACCAATGATCGTCTTGCAGAACTGGAGATGATTTCAGTCGAAGAAGATCCGACCTACGAATATGATGTTCAAATTGCAAAAATTTTGGAAACAGTCGGAATTGCTTCTGAATTTCATCAAGAGCTTATGTCTACTCTCCCTTCATCGGAAAAATTCAAAGTTTTGTTAGCACAAGTGTTGTATCCAAAACCAGACGTTTTGTTCCTTGATGAGCCGACGAATAACTTGGACATCGAAACAATCGGATGGTTGGAGCGTGAACTTCAGCGTCATGAAGGGACTTTGGTTATTGTCTCCCATGACCGTCACTTTATTAATGCGGTTGTTACCAATATCCTTGATGTTGATTTCCAAAAAATCCGTGAATTTACAGGTACGTATGACGATTGGTATTTGGCCTCTACTGTTATGGCAAACCAAATGCAGCTTGATCGCGATAAGCAAGTTAAAGAAAAAGATCAACTAGAAGCCTTTGTTCGTCGTTTCTCGGCGAATGCGTCCAAAGCCAAACAAGCAACGTCTCGTCAAAAGAAGCTTGATAAAATGAGCATTGAAGACATTAAGCCCTCAAGTCGTCGTGATCCAAGTATCGTCTTTAAGGCGAAGCGTCCGATGGGAGATGAAGCGTTGCGTGTGGCGAATATTTCTCATAGTTATGGCGATTTGAACGTTTTACATAATATTGATATTTTGGTAGCCCCGGGTGAAAAAATCGCGATTATTGGTGCCAATGGTGCAGGTAAATCGACCTTGTGCAAAATTTTGATGGAAGAAATTAAACCTACGAGTGGAAGTGTCACATGGGGGGCGACGATTGAAAATAGCTATTTCCCCCAAGATACGACCGATAAGATCAAAGGCGACGGTACGCTGTACGACTGGCTTCGTGGATTTGATCCTAAGCGTGAAATTTCTGAAATTCGTAACTGTCTAGGGCGAATGCTTTTTAACGGCGAACAGCAAGAGAAAAGTGTTGAGAAGATTTCAGGGGGAGAAAAACATCGTATGATGCTCTCTAAGATGATGCTTGAGGGAGGAAATTTCATTGTACTCGATGAGCCTACCAATCACCTTGACCTTGAAGCGATTATCGCGTTGGGTGAAGCATTGCTTGATTTTGAAGGCAATGTTATTTGTGTGAGCCATGACCGTGAGCTTCTTGACGCATTTGCAGATCGCATTATTGAGTTACACCTCGATGGAACTTATACCGACTTCAAAGGTTCGTACGAAGAGTTTGCTGAGGCAAAAGCAAGTGGCGAATTATAAAGAGTATGTCGGCTTCGGTGTAGCGGGGAATTTCGCCCTGCACCTAGAGCAAGCCGGTGAAAGTGCTGATTTTAAAGAGGTCATCACCGATGATCCCAATGGCCCTAAAGGGATGTTCCCTTTTTATATCCCCAATCGTTCTGATTTTCTCGGAATTTATCCCTTAAGCTATGATACACTCATCCTTCCAACAACTCCATGCAATGTACAAATTGAGCCAGAAGTAGCACTTATTTGTGATTTAACCTACGATATGCTCGGTAATCTTACACAGATAATTCCCAAATTCTTTGGTGCTTACAATGACTGTTCTTTACGTATTGAAGGTGCTCCTAAAATTAGCCATAAGAAAAATTGGGGAGCGTGTTCCAAGGGATTGTCAGACACCCTTATTCCCATTGACAAGTTTGCTCGTGGTGGAGTGATGGATACCTATCGCATTGCCTCCTTTTTACGTCGTGAGGGTATGCTGATGCGTTATGGTGAAGACGTTGCGCTTACGGGATACAGCTATTTTTATGAGAAGCTCATCGAGTGGATGACGCATCAAATCAATACTCAGACCAATATCGGGCCATTGGAGCCAATTTGTGACTATCTCAAAGAGGCAAAATATCCCAAGCAAGCTATTATCAGTATCGGGGCAACACGCTATACCCATTTTGGCGAGACGAATTTTCTGCAAGCGGGGGATGAAATTATCGTTGTTGTTTATGATAATAGTAAATATTGTACGAATCCTATTCTCTCTATGGCAAACCGTAATGCTTTTGAGAATGAGGGAATTAGTGCGTTAGTTCAGAAGGTTGTTCATGGTTAAAAAACTCACCTTTGATCTAGGGGCATCATGGGGTGATGGGTGGAGCATGGAAGAGGATAAAACCTCTAAAGTGTTCACGTTATTAGAACCCTCAGTGCACCGTCTTGTTTTTCAAAAGGAGAAGAGGCGTGGTAAAGTTGTTACTCTTGTCGGACCTTTTAGCCTTAGCGATGAGGATGCTCAAAAAAGTCTTTCGATTTTGAAAAAGTCTCTTGCGTGCGGTGGTGCTTATAAAGAGGGGTGGATGGAATTTCAGGGGGATATTGCTCCGAAAGTTCGGGTCCAATTGGAGAAGATGGGGTTTGGGTTTAAAAAGTAATTTACAACGTCATCGTAAACACAACTTGATTTCTTCCTCTCTCTTTTGCCGCATAAAGATTGGTATCGGCACTTTGTAGAAGTGTTTCATTGTTTATTCCCATAATGGGTGTGATACAAATAGCCCCTAGTGATATGGTTAGTTTTCCTGTGTTTTTATTCCCTTTGTGTTCCATATCAAGAGATTCAACATTAAAGCGAAGCCGTTCCGCCATTTTGTGAGCATCGGAACAGTTCGCCTCAGTTAGGATCACACCAAACTCTTCCCCTCCCAAACGAAAGACAAAATCTCCCGGACGCAGTAAAGAACTTCTCAGAACATGGGCAACATTTTGAAGGGCGACATCCCCTTGCAGGTGACCGTACGTATCATTGTATTGTTTGAAGAAATCAATATCCACCATAATAAAGGTAATGGGTTGAACGTTACGTAAAGCCCGTTTGAACTCCCTCTCATAGACGAGATTGAAATAGCGACGGTTGAAGATTCCTGTGAGTGTATCGGTGTAGGAAGCGTGCTCAAGCTTGGCATTGAGATGTTGGAGGACTTGAGAAGATTCGAGAAGCTGTTGCTGTTGTCGCTCAATTTGCATAAAAATACGCCATGCAAAGGTCATAACACCCAATAAAATTATTGAAAGCATGATAGCAAGTTGCATCAGTGAATTTTGGTGTTGAGAGAGGAGGATTGAGCGTTCGTATTGCGCTGCTGAGATTTCATAGGTAATGAGTTTGGAAATGGTGGCATGGATAGAGTTGATGTTGTCAGAGAGTGTTGCTAGAGAGATCGTCGTGTGGGGATGATCAGTAGCAGTCAGTGTTTGTATCTCTTCAAAATAGCTTTGCATCGTCTCGATTTGTGTTTCGGTATAGTGAATATAGGGGAGTTCTTCGGGGCGTTTATCATGCGCAATATAGCTTGCCCACATTTGATTGACGTGTTCTTTCCCTAAGCTTATATTTTTGGCGAGATCATCGTCATTAATGAGCCCTTGATTCCAGTGATAAATGCTAGCTTCTAGTTCATGATGGTAGGTATCGTTTATCGACCCGAGTTCACTTAGGGGAACAAGAGAACCAAAATAGAGGGTATCAACATTTTTTTTCATTGTATAAAGATTGTAATATCCCACAAATCCGACAACAACAAGCCCAAGTGCAACGCTCAAGAGTAAATAAAGCAGTTTTGTTTTGAGCTGCAATGATTCCATAAAGTTGAGCTACCTTCTAGGCGTAGATGTCACTACTAAGCAACTCTTATACCAAAAGTTATGTTAAGGTAGTGGTTTGTAGGCTTCAAGAGGGATTTTTTTTGCAATGGCGTATTGAATACCTCCTTGGAGATCCACTACGCTGTACCCCATTTTCTGCCCCAAATGAGTCCCTAATATTCGTGAACGGCTTCCGCTGTTACAGATAAGGGCGAAGTGCTCCCCTTTTTTGACTTTTTTATTCAATTCGGTTAGAAAAGCATTGAGATCATAATTACCACGTTCATCAAAAAATACGATAGGGATGGAGCCTTTGATCAGCCCTGTTGTTTTCCACTCTGGCGGGGTACGGATGTCAATGATCTTGATTTTGGTGTCAATTAGTTTTTGATCGATGGGTTGCGCTGTATAATCTGCCATCATTACGGTCGTTGTTAAGAGTAAACTCAGAAGCCATTTGTACATAAAAAAACCTTTTGTCAAAATAAGAGCTATAA
>CANMHZ010000127.1 GCA_947497635.1 Helicobacteraceae bacterium
ATGCCAAAAAAAACATAGATTAAGTGAGGGTGTACTCATTATGATTTTGACCACTCCGCGATTTTATCCATATATTGTTGAGCGTATTTCTCTCCATTACTATCTTGCTCGGCTTGAATGGTAAGATTAAGGTGATCGTTGTATTGATCAGGAAGCATTAAGACCCAATCAGTATCGTTAAACCAAATTTTCACCCCATCGAGTGTTGACGATTTTTTTCCCTTAGAATCTTCAAGGAATTTACGCATCATTTTTCCTTTGAGTGCTTGTGAACACGGAATTTGATACGTATGGTAGAAAAAGTGGGGTAAATCGGCAATAAGCTTGGAAAGCTTGGTATTATGATGAACAATCATCTCCAAAATTTTCAGCGTTGCGTACATTGAATCCCGATGAGTTGCGAATTCAATAAAGGCGAAGTTCCCCTCACCCGTCGCCACCAAATCGTATTTTTTCATCTCTTCGGCTTTGAAGTTCGCGTAGGCTCCCCGTTCTATCTCCAAATGGTCAAAATAGACAATATCAGCAGCCCATGTCGGTAAGAAAACTCTTCGAATTTCCCCTTTTTCTTTTGCTTCCATATTTAATAAGCTCATAACGACATACAAAGCAGTTTGCTTACTAAGAATCACCCCATCATCACACATTAGATCAAGTCGTTGTCCATGCGGGTAAATCATAAATCCAACATCCAAACCAAGCGCCTTAACAACAGCACTCATATCACCATGGGAACGTTTCACCAATGTGTTGATATTCGAAAGACGCTGTTCATCAGGATAGGCATTGAACATAATATTCTCCACACCCAAATCATTGAGTATCTCAGGGAAAATTTCGGATGCCATCCCGT
Source organism: Helicobacteraceae bacterium (assembly GCA_947497635.1). Lineage (GTDB taxonomy): Bacteria > Campylobacterota > Campylobacteria > Campylobacterales > Sulfurimonadaceae > Sulfuricurvum. The sequence goes on from CANMHZ010000127.1 coordinate 854, forward strand.
GCATCATATCAACCGCAATACGGCAATCAAGACATTTAAAGCGATGCGATTCCAAAAGCTGTTTCATCCCATTCTGATAGCTTTGATACTCTTGCTTATGATGGGAAGGGTAAATCTGACCAATTCGTGAATAATCAACCCGTCTAAACGTCTCTTTAAAAAATGCTTTTTCCACTTTTTTAGCCATATCACTATTAATCCGAATCCCTTCGTGATTGTAAAAGGTGATGACGGTACTGGTGGGATCGTCAATCTTTTGGTGAAAATGGACACCAGCGGTATAACTATCATGGAATGAGAGACTGCAACGCATAACTGCTGAAGAGATAGCATTATAATCAAGAACATCAACCCCTGCTGAAAGTAATCCTCCCAAAAATGCCCGCTTGAGCATACGAGAACTTTTATCGTAGCTTCGAGATACCACGACAGTAGAACCGACGGGAAGCTGTGCCCCAAATGCCTCGGCAAGTTTTGTTGCCATCTCACACGAGAGCTCAACATTGGATTTACCGATCACCATTCCATCTTCAAAAATGGAGTTCTTGTATCGGCTTCCTAAAATAACGCTACGACTAACAATAGCGGCATCTTCAATTACTTTGTAAGGCCAAATTGTGACATCTTTTTCAACCGTTACAAGTTGACCAATTTCACACCCTTCAGCCAAAATCATTCCCGATTTAGCCGTAACATTTTTCCCAATACTATTATTCGAGCAGATAACACATCCGTCTAATTTAGCATTTTTTCCAATTTCAACATTGTCCCAAATAACAGTGTTACTAATTTTCGATGAGCTTCCAATACTAACATTGTTGCCAATGACAACATTATTAAGTTTTGCCCCTTTTTTAATCGTTACATTGTTACCAATAACTACAATACCAACGATTTCAATACTCTCATCATAAAGGTTATCATCCTCACAAATCAGCACACCATCAGGGTATTTAATTGCTTCTCCGGCTAACTGAAATTTAATTTTTCCCGATAAGATATCTTCATAAACATCACGGTAACTCTCTGGATTACCAACATCACGCCAATAGCCTGACGCGTAACCTGCCATCAACTTTATCCCCTGACGCATCAATAAAGGAAAGAGATCTTTTGCAAAATCAAAATTCTCATTTTTAGGAATATAATCGAGGATTTCGGGTTCAATAATATAAATACCCGTGTTGATTGTGTCACTGAATACTTCACCCCAGCTTGGCTTTTCGAGGAACTTTTCAATCTCCCCCTCTTCATTGGCAATTACAACCCCAAATTCAAGGGGATTATCAACGGAAGTGAGGGTTATAGTGAGTTTGGATTGTTTGCTAGCGTGATAATCAAAAATCTTTTGGAAATCAAAATCAGTTACCAAATCACCGCTGATAATGATGAAGTTTTCATTTCCAATAACCTCTTGAGCTTTTTTAACCGCACCTGCTGTCCCATAATCATCATCTGGAACGATATAAGTAATACTTATGCCCCAATCACTGCCATCTTTAAAATACTCTTTAATCACGTCAGGCTTAAAATAAAGCAAAATAATAAATTCTTTAATGCCTAAATCGCGTAAACTGACGATAGTATGTTCCATCATCGGACGATTCATAATAGGCAACATAGGTTTAGGAATAGAGTTTGTAAGTGGCTGTATTCGTGTTCCGAATCCTCCTGCCATAACGACTGCTTTCATTGAGTTCCTTCGTGAAAAAAGTATTTTATTTAGGCGAAAAGCTACTTGACTATGGTTAACTTTCTACCAGTTCTTAGAGTATACCATACGTTTTCTGCAATTCATTAATTATTATAAAACATTAATAAAGGCAGCAATTTTGTGTTTCGATTTAGTTACGTATTATCGAAACATAATTAAAAAAATTCAATATCCTCTGTATTCTCAGCATCACTTTCAGAGAGGGTTATTTGTAACTGAGCGATAGAACTAAGGAGTGTTTTGTCCAGATAATGAATATCCTCTGCACTTTGATCCACAAAAACACTTTGACGCCACATTGATAAATCATTAATAATGGCGGTAATATAAATGGATAGCACACCACTATTATCGATGCTTATCTTCTCAATAGGTGTCATTTCTAAAAGTGCCACCAGTATTTTAAGGCTGCTCACGAGTTCTTGAAATTCTAAAAGATCATTAATGACTTTGATGTAATTGTTCAGTAACCCGATAACATCTTTATATGCTTCACTATCCATTCTCATTGATAGGTCAATAGCATCAAGAGTTTCTTTTTCAATCTCATCTAATTCATCAATTAGCCCTAAATCAATTTCTACTTCTTGAAGATAGTGCATGGCAGAGGTAACCGTACCCCTCTCATTACTTTGATAAATGTCATAAAAATTTTGTGCAATACCACTTTTTGGATTAATCGAACAGCTGGGATGTTCCTCTCTATTCGAATAATGCAATCGTATATAATCACGGATAACACCTACAAAATTGTGATCTATCAAACAAGCCATTTCATTGAGTGTCTCATGCGTTAGTATCTTTTCTTCCAACATAAATTGAATAAGTGTGTTTTTTAGATTAACACAAATCATAAAAACTTCTTCTAGTTCAATCTGTTTTTTCTCAAAAAAGATCAACATAACTCCAACTACAGGGCAATTACCCAATGCGTTAGTACCACGAATTACACCAATCGCATAGCTTAGTATCTTAGAACCAAAGTACTTCCCGTAAAAGTCGGTGGTAATTTGATGTCTTTGAAGTATATCTATAACATCAGTATTTGCCATCCATTGTCGTACCAATTTATTTTTAGCCACTTCGAAATGATCAACATACAATGTTAAATGTGGAAATCGTGTCATTCTTTCTACCTTTTCATCCTCTAATTTTAAATTTAGACTCATTTTATCCCCGTACAAATAACGCTTTAATCTCTTCATTTTCCATCGTTGCGATTCCCTTTTCTCCCACACTCACGCTCATTTCCCCCATAGCAGTTTTAGCCTTTATCATTTTATCAATCTTCTCTTCAAAACTATTTTTGGTAATGAAGCGGTAGACAAAAACATTATTTTTTTGACCGATACGAAATGCTCTGTCGGTTGCTTGATTTTCTACTGCAGGGTTAAACCACAGATCATAGTGGATAACATTCGCTGCTTGCGTAAGATTTAGTCCTACTCCTCCAGCTTTGAGTGAAAGAATCAAAATTTGTTTTTCGTGGTCATTTTGAAATGATGAAACCACATCCTCACGCTGCTTGGCACTAAGAGAGCCATCAAATGTCAGAGGCTGCACAAAAAACTTCTCTTCAATAATCTGCGCCAATATCCCTAACATCTCAACGTATTGGGTAAAGATAAGAACTTTTTCCCCTTTGGCGATCATTGGTTCAAGAAGTGTCAATAGCAACTCAGTTTTTCCACTGAGGGCTGCATCGTAAGGGGATGTTTTGTCATAGTTACGAGGGTGATTACAAATTTGTTTCAGCTCCGTGATAAGCTTGAAGATAAGCCCTGCACGGTTGGATCCCTCACTTTGTTCTTCCAAGCTTTTCATCGCTCCATCCACAATGCTTTGATAAAGAGCTGCTTGTTCCGGGACAAGAGTAGCGTATTCGTCAATCACGATTTTGTCAGGAAGATCATCAATAATGCTTTTATCTGTTTTAAGACGGCGAAGCATAAAGGGGGCAGTAATCAATTTCAAAGCGTTCGCTACCTCTTGATTTTGATCCATTTCGATAGGGCGAACG
>CANMHZ010000128.1 GCA_947497635.1 Helicobacteraceae bacterium
AAGAGTTCAAAGCCAAAAAAATCCGTATCCTCTTTGCAACGGATATTGCTGCCCGGGGGCTTGATATTGAGGGGATTAGCTGTGTCGTCAATTTCGACCTTCCTCGTTCTCCAGCGGACTATATTCATCGCATCGGGCGCACGGGAAGAGCAGGAAAATCAGGTTTTGCCGTCTCTTTTATCGGATATGAGGAGCAAGATCATTTTAACCTGATCGAAAAACGCTCCAATATTAAGCTCGTACGAGAACAAATAGAGGGGTTTGAGCTAAGTGGTAATGCTCCGATAAAATCAAAAGGTCCCGAACCGATTAAGGGAAAAGGGAAAAGTAAAAAAGATAAACTAAGAGAGCAAGCTGCCCAAAAATGAGTGAGATGAGAACAACGTGTTACCACTGCTATCGACCTACGGAACTTTGTTTGTGTGCAACGATTCAACCAATCCAGACAGAGACGAAATTTGTCATCCTCATGCACCCAAAAGAGTTTAAAAAGACGAAAAACGGGACGGGGCATCTCACCCATCTCTCTCTTCCCAACTCGGAGCTTTTTGTCGATGTTGATTTCACCCACCACAATCGTGTTAATGCCATCCTCAACGATGAGCGCAATCTTTGCTATGTTCTCTATCCCGGTAAAGAGAGTTTACCGCTCAATGCTCAGAAAATCGAAATACAGGGAAAACAACTCGTTATCTTCATTATTGACGGGACATGGCCTTGTTCGGTGAAGATGCTCCGTTTAAGTCACAATCTTCAACGATTACCGAAACTCAGTTTTACCCATACCAAAATCTCTCAATTTCAGATCAAAGAACAGCCGAAGGATTTTTGTCTCTCCACCATAGAATCAACCCTTACGATTTTAGAGTTACTTAATTCTCATGAACTAGAGACGATAGATGAAGAGAATTTTAAGCGGTTTTTAGACCCTTTTTTGGCGATGGTGGCGTATCAGATCAAGTGTATCTCTCACACGGATGAAAACAGCGTTCGATTTAGAACCTACAACTAAGGATTATTCAAATGAAATTTTTTAACGCGTTTATTGGCTCACTTATTGTCACAACTGCCCTTTTTTCTTCTTCGACGCAATGCCAAGGGATTTATTATGGCAATGAAGCCCCCGATATTCTCAACGCCAAGCTCCAAACGAAAACCAAGGAGCTTTGCTACACCTCTTTTGCCCTAATGCACTCAGGAGTATCCCGTACGGCTTTGTGGAGTGCGGAACATCTTACTCGTGAGGGATTGCAATCCAAGTCCAAGCGTAGTAACGACTTCCATCCCGAAGATCAGCTCCCAAGCAGTGAGCGTTCGGAGCTGAGTGATTATGCCCGTTCGGGCTATGATCGTGGACATCTCTCCCCCTCTGCCGATATGTCCACGAAAGTAGCGCAACATGAGTGCTTTACGTTAGCCAATATGGTTCCTCAAAACGGTGATAATAATCGTGGTATTTGGGCGGACATAGAGGGTACTACTCGTGAGCTTACCAAAAGTAAAAATGAACTTTATGTCATTACAGGACCTCTCTTTATCGGCTCAAATGTTCAACGTCTCAAGGGGCGAGTGTTCATCCCTACCAAAATGTATAAAGCCATTTATGATCCCTCTTCGGGGCAAGGGGCTGCGTATCTTGTAAATAATAGTGCTGGGCGTGACTATACTGTCATTAGCATCGCCGATTTGGAGCAGTTGTCAGGGATACGGTTATTCCCGAAAATGTCGGCTTCTAGTAAAAAAACAGCGATGGAGTTACCCGTTCCACAAGAGAGAGGCAATCACTCAAATCATTCCAATAGTTCCAACAACAATGATGATGATTTGCTCCGTACCATCGAAAAACTTTTAAAATGGATGATCCACTGATGAAAACAGAAGTATTGAACCCTTATCACAACGAAACGACCAGCTTGCTCATCGGCGATTTGACCGTTGAAAATCGGCTGGATCGAATCTCCCTTTATGGTTCGTTGGATATCACCAAAGATCATATTGGGCTTGAAGATGCCCAACAACTCAAAGATATTATTGATTCAATCGTTGACACCTTACAAAAGGAGAATAATCTCCCTAAACGTATTGTGATTGAAAAAGCGGATAGTGTGCTAAATCCGTTTTTATGAATATCAATGATTAATAAGTAAAAATGGTTGAAGGTTCAATTTAGCTATAATTTAAACTATCAAAAGGATATTTCTTGAGCATTTTTCAAAAATCTATTTTAAATTCTATCAAACACGATGAAGCTCTAATCGCTTCACGCTGGAATAACTTTCAAAACTATTTAGCCAAAATCGACTTTATAAAAACGGTCAAAGAAGAAAAATATCAAGATGGATTTCTCAAAGATATTTTTGAGTCGTGTTTGGGCTATGCCTTCAAAATCACCAATCAGACTAATCCAAGGTTCACATTATGATTTCTACTATAGTTATTATTATTCTCTTTTTTGTTATTGCTTATCTATATTGGCAAAATAAAAAGAAACTTGAAAAATACTCGGCGATTATTGATCTTGAAACTGAAGCAGAAAAAATCAAAAATCAAATAGCCAGAACTAATACTGAATTTAATGACCTTCGAAGTGAATATAAGATTAAACTACAAATAATGAAGGATCTTGAAAAAGAATTAAAAAAATTGGAAGAAGAATATGAATTGACCACCTATGGGTTTTATAAGTCAACATATATTTTTGAAACATCTGAGCGATATAAAGATGAACTTGATCTCATCAAAGAAAAGCAAAAACAGATGATACAGGCAAAGACTGCTGTGACATGTTCTACTAACTGGACAGTAGATGGGAACAAAAGGGAAGGGCAGAAAATGACAGATAAATCTATCAAACTGACCCTGCGAGCATTTAATGGCGAAAGTGATGCAATTATTTCTAATGTGAAATGGAATAATTATAACACCATGCAAGAGAGAATAAATAAGGCGTATGAGAGCATTGTTAAACTCAATGAATCAAATAAAGTTAATATTGCCTACCAATATCTACAATTAAAGCTTCAAGAGTTGAAATTAACGCATGAATATCGTGAAAAAGCAAAAGATGAAAAAGAAGAACAGCGTGCCATCCGCGAACAGATGCGTGAAGAAGAAAAAGCACTCAAAGAAATCGAAAAAGCTCAAGCTGATGCTGAAAAAGAGGAAATACAATATCAAAAAGCTCTCCAAAAAGCACATGAACAACTTTCTAAAGCAAAAGAAGAAGAGATGGGCGTGTTAAATGCTCAAATTGAAGAACTGAATCGAAAACTTGCTGAGGCGGAAGCGAAAAAAGAACGTGCACTTTCGATGGCACAGCAAACCCGATCAGGACACGTTTATGTTATTTCTAATATTGGCTCGTTTGGTGAGAATGTTTATAAAATCGGTATGACGCGTCGGCTTGAACCGCTTGATCGTGTTCGGGAACTTGGAGATGCCTCCGTACCATTTCTTTTTGATGTTCATGCAATGATCTATTCTAAAGACGCACCAAAACTTGAAAGAAGCCTCCATAAGACTTTTAATGATAATCGCGTGAATATGGTGAATGGGAGAAAAGAATTTTTTAATGTGTCATTAGACCTTGTTGAACAGGAAGTTAAAAGATTAGGTGAAATGATTGAATTTACTAAAATTGTCGAAGCAAAAGAATACAATGAAACAATATCAATGCGTAACGTAGGCATTAAGCCAACTGTCGAGGATGTTTCGGATGATGATCGTTTTCCTGAAGAGCTATAACAGATGCATATGATGATACATGCGCTTTATGGGTTGAGTGCGGATGAGATTTGGATTGTGGAGGGGAGATAATGACTTTAAATGAAATTTTAATGATTGGCTTGAGTATTTTAACATCTCTCGGTGGTTCAGCAGTTATATTGATGGCATTTAGTTCTTGGCTAGGGAAAGTATGGGCTAATCGCATTCTTGAAAAAGATAAAAATAAATATACTTTGGAATTAGATGCTATTAAAAATGAATATAACAAGGACTTAGAAAGATTAAAAACTGAACTCAAGCTGACTGAAGCAAAACAAAACATAGTTTTTTCTAAACTTCATACTGATAGAGCAGATGTTATTGCCGAGATTTATGCACTTCTTAAAGATGTTCATTTGAATATGCAGAGGTTTATGAAACCAAACCCTGTAGCTGAGGAAGAATCAAAAGAGACTTATTTACAAAATACTAAGAAAGCATTGAATGGGCTTGTTGATTATTATCCAAAAAAATTGATTTATTTACCTAAACCTACCGCTGATAAGCTTGAAGCTGTTGCTACGGAATTAATAATTTTATTCGCTACCCATCAAATAGTAAGTCAATCTTTTTTTGCTGGAAGAGATAGAGAACAAGAGATAAATAAGGTATTAAAACAAATGCCAAATGTACTTGTAGTATTAGAAAATGAGTTCCGCATATTATTGGGAGATAATCAAGAAAACTTAGACAGGCTAAATTAAAATGAGCAAACGATTTGATAAGTAGTCTCCCCTGAAAAACCCAAATAACCTCCTATTTTAGGCACTTTCA
>CANMHZ010000129.1 GCA_947497635.1 Helicobacteraceae bacterium
ACAGGCAACCTAAATAACTGGCTTAACCACCACTATCTCACCCAAAACCCATACCGTCCGAGAGATTGCTGTCATGATGGATAGGGATTTGGCAAAATATGGAGCAACTGTTGCAAAATTTGCGACAGTTCAAAACCAAGGAAATTAAAGAAATGGATAAATTGAACACTTCGAACATAGTCATTTACAGTGAAGGTGAACTAGAGCTGAATGTTTCGGTTACTGGAGATACTATTTGGCTTACTCAAAAACAATTAGGTGAGCTATTTAATGTTGAATCTCACAATATTACTTATCATATTCAGAATATTTACAAACAAAGAGAGCTTGAAAAAAATCCAACTACTCAAAAAATTAGAGTAGTTCAAAAAGAGGGGAAAAGGGAAGTAGAAAGAGATGTTGACCACTATAATCTTGATATGATTATTTCTATAGGATATAGAATCAATTCAATCACTGCTACAAAATTTAGACAATGGGCAACAGCGATACTCAAAAACTACATCCAAAACGGTTATGCTATCAACTCTGAAAAAATCACAAATGAGCGATTTGTATCGTTAGAAAATGAAGTGGGAATGCTAAAATCTCAGATGGGAGAGATTCAATCATTGCTTAAAGATGACCCCATCAAACCAAAACAAGGCATTTTCTACGACGGACAAATTTACGATGCGTATGCGTTTGTCAATGATTTGCTCAAAAGTGCAAAAACAGAAGTGGTGCTGATCGACAACTATATTGATGACACCGTTTTTACCCTCTTTAGCAAATACCCCAATCTAACAATCAAAATCTATACCCAAAGCATCACCAAACAACTCTCCCTTGATTATCAAAAATACCAAGCACAATATCAAAACATAGAACTTTTAGAATTTAAAAATACCCATGATAGATTTATGATAATCGATGAAAAAGAGATGTACCACATCGGGGCAAGTCTCAAAGATTTGGGTAAAAAATGGTTTGCTTTTTCTAAGTTTGAGATGGATGCTTTGGAGATTTTGGGGAGATTGAAATGATTGATATATATGCGAAACTAAACACCTTTTTATCTCAAAATTTTGAAACCGAAGTTTTGGAGTTCAAAGAAGCAAAGAACGGTTACGATTTTGACTCTTTGGGTGAATATTTTAGCGCTCTTTCGAATGAGGCAAACCTAAAAGGGCATGATGAAGCATGGCTGATTTTTGGCGTAAAAGACAAAGATAAAAGTATCGTCGGGACGCAATACCGCTACGATCAAGCGAAGCTCCACAGTCTGAAAGCAGAAATCGCTAATCACACAACGAACCGTATTACCTTTAAAGAAATTCATGAAGTTAAAAAAGAAAAAGGGCGGGTGCTGTTATTTCAGATTCCTGCTGCTCCAAAAGGACTTCCAATCGCGTGGAAAGGACATTATTATGGCGGGGATGGAGAGGAACTTCATGCGTTAAATCTCGAAGAATTCGAAAGAATCAGAGCGCAAAACTCAGATTCTGATTGGAGTATCCAAATATGTGAAGATGCTACCATCGCAGACTTATCACCCGAAGCGATCAATAAAGCAAGAGAGCTATATGCGATAAAAAATCCAAAACTAGCTAATGAAATCCAATCTTGGGATGATGTTACTTTTTTAAATAAAGCGAAGATAACCATCAAAGGGAAAATCACTAATACTGCTATCGTGCTACTTGGTAAAAGTGAATCCGAATATTTTTTGAGTCCGGCTATCGCGCAAATCACGTGGATACTAAAAGACAAAGATAATATCGAAAAGGACTATGAACATTTTACCTGCCCTCTGATTTTGAATGTTGCTAAGGTGTATGAGAAAATCCGAAATCTCAAATACCGTTATATGAGGGCGGGGTCTCTTTTTCCTGATGAAGTGGATAGCTACGATCCTTACATCATAAGAGAGGCGTTAAACAACTGCATAGCTCATCAAGATTATACAATGGGCGGAAAGATCAATCTTGTAGAATTTGAAGACAGAAAATTAGTATTTTCAAATAAAGGCTCTTTTATTCCTGAAAATATTAATAATGTCATCTCATTGGATGCACCGGAACCAAAATATAGAAACAGATTTTTAGCTCAAACTATGGTGAATTTAAATCTTATCGATACGATTGGTAGTGGTATTAAAAAGATGTTTATTATCCAAAAGAACAAGTTTTTCCCACTTCCTGAGTATGAGCTATCTAATAAATCTGTAAAGGTAACGATAGAGGGGAAAGTACTGGATGTAAAATACGCTTCAAAGCTTGCCAGTATGCCTGAGCTATCGCTCGAAGAGATAATCTTACTGGATAAAGTGCAAAAAGGTCATAACCTGAATGCAGAAGAAGCAAAGATTTTAAAAGCAAAAAATCTCATCGAAGGGAAAAGACCGAATTTACACATATCATCTGAAGTTGCAAAACAAACAGGACAAAAAGATGATTATATTAAAATGCGTGGCATTGACGATGATTATTGCCAAAAGATTATTGTTGACTATTTAAAGAAGTTCAAAACAGGAAAAAGAGCTGATTTTGAAAAAATACTTTTAGACAAATTACCTGATATTTTAGACGAAGAGCAGAAGGCAAATAAGGTTCGAAACAATTTGCAATCCCTTAGAAAGAGCGGTATTATAGAGGTTTTAGGGCATCTTTGGAAAATAGCTAAAACAAAATAGTTAGACATTTTTAGACATTCATTTTAGACATTTTAAAGACAACTTAAAAGGAAAATAGATGCAAAATATCGTCGATGTCACCTACGCCCAAACCGGAAAAAGCACTTCTATTAATGATTACGGAATGCGCCAAATGCAAGAACGTGCGTATGCGGCACGAAATGCTCAATATCTCCTTTTAAAAGCTCCACCTGCATCGGGAAAATCACGAGCATTGATGTTCATTGCTCTCGATAAACTAATCAATCAGGGAATCAAAAAGGTTATTGTAGCCGTGCCGGAACGCTCAATCGGTGGATCGTTCGGAACAACAAATCTGATGATGCACGGTTTTTATGCCGATTGGGAACCAAACCCTATTTATAATCTCTGTACTCCCGGAGGAGAAGGGAGCAAAGTCGAAGCCTTTAAAAAGTTTTTGAGTAGCGATGAGAAAATTTTGATCTGTACCCATTCGACGTTACGATTTGCTTTTGAACAACTCGAAGAGAGCAAGTTTAACGGTACTCTTTTAGCCATCGATGAGTTTCATCATGTATCGGTGGACGGTGAGAGTCGTTTGGGAGAACTTTTACGCTCTATCATGACAAAGTCAGATGTTCATATCGTAGCCATGACGGGTTCGTATTTTCGAGGGGATAGTGTCCCCATTTTATTACCCGAGGACGAATCAAAATTTACCAAAGTCACCTATAACTATTACGAGCAATTAAACGGCTATGACTACCTCAAATCATTGGGAATCGGCTATCACTTTTATCAGGGCAAATACACAACCGCCATCGCAGAGATACTCGATACCGATAAAAAAACAATTTTGCATATCCCCAATGTCAATTCAGGTGAATCGACCAAAGATAAGCACAAAGAGGTTGATACTATCATAGACATTATCGGAGTTGTTAAACAAGTCGATGAGAATGGGGTTATCCATGTTATACGTCATAAAGATGGCAAGATTATCAAAGTAGCTGATTTGGTTAATGATGATCCCAAAGCTCGTGAAAAGATTGTTAGCTATCTGCGAAACATTGATTGCATGGAAGATATGGATCTCATCATCGCTCTTGGGATGGCAAAAGAGGGGTTTGACTGGCCGTACTGTGAACATGCTCTTACCGTAGGTTATCGAAGCTCTCTTACAGAGATTATTCAAATCATCGGTCGTGCTACTCGTGACAGTGACAATAAAATGCACGCACAGTTCACCAATCTCATTGCTCAGCCTGATGCTGTTGATGCTACGGTAAAGCTTTCCGTCAATAATATGCTCAAAGCAATTACAGCTTCATTGTTGATGGAGCAAGTTCTTGCGCCAAGTTTTAAATTTAAACCTCGTATGGAAAATGATAATGAGGGAAATAAACCCGGTGAGATGAAGATCAGGGGTTTTAAAAAACCAACAAGTAAACGAGTGGAAGATATTATCGAATCCGATCTCAATGACCTCAAAGCAACGATTTTACAAGATGATACGATGCTCAAAGCAATGCCGGGGAATGTTGATCCCGAAGTCATTAACAAAGTGCTTATCCCAAAAATCATCAAAATCAAATATCCCGATCTAAGCGATGATGAAGTTGAGCAATTGCGTCAGCATGTCGTCGTTGATTCGGTTATTAAAAGTGGAGAGATCAAAGAGAGTGGCGGTAAACAGTTTATCTCTATGGCAGGGAAATTTGTCAACATTGATGATCTGCACATAGACCTAATCGACAGTGTTAATCCGTTTCAAAGAGCATTTGAAATTTTGTCCAAATCGGTGACGACAAAAGTATTAAAATTGATTCAAGAGTCTATCGAAGCAACACGGATTCAGATGAGTGAAGAAGAAGCTATACCAAACCCAAATGAAAAACCTGA
>CANMHZ010000130.1 GCA_947497635.1 Helicobacteraceae bacterium
GAATCTGCTCAAATTGTTCTACTGTGATATTCATTTGAAGACAAAACGGTTCCATATCTCCCTCATAATAGCCCCCTTCATCAAGGTTTTCACACACATGACGGGCAACAGCTTGCGAAAGGGGCGTGGGGAAAAGAGGAGCGTCACACTGTTCATCCAAAATATCATAAAGACTTTTTTTCTGTACCGTCAGGGCTTCTATCGCTTCGGTTTGGGAATTTTTGACGTATCCATATTGAATTTTTCGCGGTATTTTGGATTCGTACGACTCTTCAAACCCCGATTTTATCTCTATAAGGGGATTACCCTCGACAAAGGGAGCCATTATATCCCCCAAATCCCCCAAACTGCTGTGCAAGATTGGAAGCCAGTTCCGCAGTGTATTAGAAAGCTTACTCTTAAGCTCAACCGATGTATTAACCCTTAGCGTTGCCATGAATTAAAGTTTAAACGATTCACCGAGATAATGTTCTCGTACATCCGCGTTATGGGCGATTTCGTCACTGGTTCCTGAGGCGAGAAGAGAACCACTTTTGATAACATACGCCCGATCGCATACGGCAAGGGTTTCCCGAACATTATGATCGGTAATCAACACCCCTATTCCGTACTCAACCAGCTGTTTAATGACATTTTGAATATCCATCACCGCAATAGGATCGACTCCAGCAAACGGTTCATCGAGGAGTAAAAAGCGGGGTTTGTTGACCAATGCACGGGCAATCTCCGCCCGCCGACGCTCTCCTCCACTGAGATTAATCCCCCGACGATTGCGAATTGGTTCGATATTAAACATCTCTAGCAACTCTTCGATTCGCTGATCGCGCATCTCTTTAGAAAGGTTCCCTGCCTCTGCCGCAATAATGAGATTCTCTTCCACCGTGAGATCTTTGAAAATCGATGCCTCTTGAGGCAAATAACCGATCCCCATTTGAGAACGTTTATGCAAAGGCAAACTAGAGACATCTTCCCCATCAATGCTAACACGCCCCGATGTTGCCTCCACCAATCCACAAATCATATAAAAAGTGGTCGTTTTTCCTGCACCATTTGGCCCTAGCAGTCCAACCACTTCACCCGTATGCAGTTCCATACTGACACCGCGCACAATCTCATGTTTTTTGATCGTTTTTACAAGAGACTCAATTTTTAGACTATGGTCTATTTTATCCACGGTGTACCTCATATTCTCTGTTAGCATTATCACTTTTGGTGATCTTGACAACACAATACTCAAACCCTGCCCGCTTCAGCCATCCGATGAGAGTTTCATCTCCCCACTCGACCAAATGGTATCCACTGCGTTCTAGCTCTTCCATCATCCCAAGGCTCAAAAATTTCTCAAATCCATAGTTATAAAGATCATAATGATAAAGTCTTTCTCCATACACCTGTTGGAGCGAAAACGTCGGAGAAGTTACCGCATCTTCCAGCCCTAAAAAAGTGGCGAAATGTTGGGTCAATGTCGTCTTGCCACTCGCCAAATCGCCTTGCAAGATCACAACTCCCCCATTGGGAAGTTCCTCTGCAATTTTTTGACATACGAGGTGAAGTGAATCTTGAGAAAGTCTCATCATAGCTTCGACGATACCGCAATAATTTGGGCAATTTTATCCGCCGCTTTTCCGCTTAGTAATCCATCGCGTGCTATTTCTAACCCTTCTTGAATATCCCGTGCCATCCCCTCAGCAATAAGAGCATACCCTGCATTAATAAGCACCATGTCACGCTGAGCATCCGTTGCTTTGTTGTGCAAAACATTCATCAAAATAGTGGCATTCACGACGGCATCCCCCCCTAAAATTGCTTCAAACGGTGCCTTTTGTATCCCAAGCATTTGAGGGTCAATCTCAAAATAATCAATTTTATCCTTATGTAGCTGCCCCGCATACGTAATATCGCTAATACTGATTTCATCCATCTTTTCGCGAGAACTCACCACGATAGCCGATTTCATTCCAAGCTCACGTGCGGCTTCGACCATTTTGGGGATAAACACCTCATCAAATACACCCAATAGAATCTTTGAAAGCCCCACAGGATTGGTCAGTGGTCCTAAAATATTAAAAAGAGTTTTTTCAGGAATACTTCGACGGATGGGCATTATAAATTTCATCGCAGGATGATGGTATTGCGCAAACAAAAAGGTAAACCCTGTCTCTTCGAGCAATAGAGCGCTTTGATTAAGACCCAAATCCAATTTAATTCCCAAATATTCAAGAACATCGGCACTCCCCGATTTGGAAGTGATAGAGCGGTTACCGTGTTTTGCTACGTACGCACCACACGCTGCCAAAAGGATCGAAACGGTAGAGGAGACATTAAAACTTCCGCTTTTGTCCCCTCCTGTTCCCACGACATCAATGAGCTTTGATTTTAAGCTCGGTGCTACCTCTAAGACAATAGCGTGCTCACGCATTACCTCAGCCGCTGTAGCTATCATTGACGCCGATGTTGTTTCATTAAGCACCAATGAGACTAAAAATTCGCGCATAGCATCATCACTTAGACGATGCTCAAACAACGCTTCAAAATCACTGCGATTCACAACAGCTCCTTAACATAGAGATGTTGCTGTGATTTTGGAGTTGATTTGATAGTAGGAAGTTGCAACACTTCAAATCGTTGCTCACGGGTCAAATATACCAAGGTAATAATATCACCGACTGCTACATTTTTAGAGGACTTAACGGCTTTCCCATTGATGAGAACAACCCCCTCTTCTATCATATCTTGTGCTACTGCACGACGTTTTGTGAGGTTAACGGCATTTAAAAATTTATCGATACGCAAAAAGTATTCCATTTATAATAGTTTTGAAGGGTTTATTGTAAATGATAATAACTAAAACGGAGGTAAGAGAGAAAGAAATTAATTTTATTTTTGCTATCATTTGTGAAGTTCTTTTTTATAAGGGGGTACGCAGGTGCAATTATTTCCATTTATTTTTAGCTTATCATTTTTTACAGCAACCGTTTTATTGGCGAATAGTGATGTTGCAACCTCCCTGTTAGAAGATATGTCTGAAACGGCTAAAATTGCAACGCAAACCAATCAGAACATTGATTATCAGCCCTTTATTCTCTCTGTTCTTCAAAGTGATGACCTTATGAAATTTGGAGTTCGTACGCTGGGTGAAGCCCTCATCCTTGTTCCAGGTGTTGATATGGCAACCAATACGATGAACAACCGTACTCCCATTTTTCGTGGTTCCAATCCTACTTCTTATGGTCAATCAATCCTTGTCATCGATGGGTATGTAGTCAATGATCATTTTTTCAGTGGATATGATGCTTATCTTAATTTACCCATTGAGCTCATCGAGCGTATCGAAGTTGTCCGTGGATCGGGAAGTTTCATCGGAGGGGTGAATGGCTATGCAGGAACAATCAATGTCATTACTCACGCCCAAAATGAACCTCTCTCAAATCAAAAAGGTGTAGCTTTTACTCAAATAGGGGATCAGGAGTCAATGGGTCTTGGTGGATGGGCACGCTATAGTGGTGAAAAATGGAAACTTTCATTAGACGCATTTGGACAGCGCCATGATCGTGAAACTCCTGTTAGCGTCACGGATTCATTAGGACAAACGGGATACGCCAAGCTAGGGATGGAGCACAGCGGTTTTGGTGTTACGTACCATTACGACCGTTTTGAGTTAAATGGTAGGTTCAATAGCTACAAAAATCAAAGTGCATTTGGTAACCTCAACGCCATTCCTAATCCTGAAGGGTTGCTCCAACAACCGTCATGGTATCTTCAAGGTAAATATACTCTCCCCCTAGCACAGGATCTCAACCTTATCTTTAAAAGCTCCCTTATGGAAGACAGCTGGAAAAGTGATTCGCAACCTCTCCCTACAGGTACGTACACTTTTTTATTGAGTCCCATTACACGTGCTACCAAAACAGTTACCTTTACGGATGGGTATTGGGCATCATTGATGGTCAAGAGTCGTCGTATCAGTGGCGGTGCTTCTTTGCATTATGATGGATTAAAGGCACACCATCTTATTTCTGGTGTGGAATCCACATGGGATGAAGCGATAGATTCATATTCAATTACAACCGATAAATCAGGATTAACCACAAATATAATCGATTATACTGATACTTCCTTTCAATATTTTAAATACCAAGATGCTAAGCGTCAAAGTACTAATCTCTATCTTTCGGATACCATGACCATTAATGATCACATCGCTGTAGCTATTACACTTGGATTAATGAAAACTTCGGATATTGGTTCCGATTTTTACGGACGTGCGTCAC
Organism: Helicobacteraceae bacterium; assembly: GCA_947497635.1. Taxonomy (GTDB): domain Bacteria; phylum Campylobacterota; class Campylobacteria; order Campylobacterales; family Sulfurimonadaceae; genus Sulfuricurvum. The sequence goes on from CANMHZ010000130.1 coordinate 4,272, forward strand.
TCGTTTATCAACCGACTTATAATGATATTTTTAAACTTATGGGAAGTTCTGAGAATCGTCTCCCCTCATTTCAAGAGATGTATCTGACGTGGAGCCGTTATGCGGGTGGAAATCCCAATCTTAACCACGAGCATGTTAATTCACTAGAAACTCAATATTTACGTAAAATAAATGCTAATCTCACTACTGGGATCAATCTCTTCTATCTCATCAATACTCAGCAAATAGTTCGTGATGCAACGGGAACATTT